>NZ_JBKGHJ010000295.1:0-10954 GCF_046520365.1 Corallococcus sp. 4LFB | reverse complement strand
GCGGCGCCTGGGTGCGGCGCGCGTCCACCAGCCGCTCCGCCAGCGACGCCACCGTGGGCGCGCGGAACAGCTCGCCCAGCGGCAGCTCCACGCCCAGCGACGCGCGGATGCGCGACACCACCTGCGTCGCCAGCAGCGAGTGCCCGCCCAGCTCGAAGAAGTCGCCGTGGATGTCCACGGTCTCCAGGTGCAGCACCTTCGCCCAGATGTCCGCGAGCGCCCTCTCCAGGTCGCTCCGGGGCCTGGCGGAAGCCCCCGGTTCCGTGGCGCGGGCCTGCGGCACGGGCAGGGCCTTGCGGTCCACCTTGCCGTTGGGGCTCAGCGGCAGCTTCGGCATGACGACGATGGCGGACGGCACCATGTAGTCCGGCAGCTGCTTCTGCACGGCCGCCCGCAGCGCGTTCGTGTCGACGCCGTCGTCCTCGCTGGACACGACGTAGGCCACGAGGCGCCGGTCGCCCGGCACGTCCTCGCGCACCACGACCACCGCCTCCTCGACCTCCGGCGCCTGGCGCAGCACGGCTTCGATTTCACCCGGCTCCACGCGGAAGCCGCGCAGCTTCACCTGGAAGTCGGTGCGGCCCAGGAACTCCAGCGTCCCGTCGCGCCGCCAGCGCACGCGGTCGCCGGTGTCGTAGAGGCGCGCTCCGGGCTCGGTGGCGAAGGGGTGGGGGATGAAGCGTTCGGCGGTCAGGTCCGGGCGCTGGAGGTAGCCCCAGGCCAGGCCGTCCCCGCCGACGTGGAGCGTGCCCGGCACGCCCGGCGGCACGGGCTGGAGCGCAGCGTCCAGCACCCACGCCGTGGAGTTCGTCAGCGGCCGGCCGATGGGCACCGAGCGGCCCACGGCGTCACCGGCGCGCAGCGTGTGCGTGGCGGAGAACGTGGTGTTCTCCGTGGGGCCGTAGCCGTTGACGAGCACCGCGCCCGGGGGCAGCCGCTTCAGGTGTTCGCGCACGCGCTCCAGGGGCAGCACGTCGCCGCCCGCGAGCACCTGCTTCACGCGGGCCAGCGCGTCGCCCTGGTGGAGCACCATCTGCTCGAAGAGGGCGGCGGTGAGCCACAGCGTGGTGATGCCCTCGCGCCGCAGCAGCGCGCCCGTCTCCTCCAGCGACAGCGCCTTGGGCGGCGCCAGCACCAGCGTCGCGCCGTTGAGGAGCGCGCCCCAGAGCTCCAGCGTGGACGCGTCGAACGCGACGGGCGCCAGCTGGAGGAAGACCTCGTCCGGGCCGAAGTGGATGAAGTCCGCGCCGCGCACCAGGCGGGTGATGCCCCGGTGCGGCACGCTGACGCCCTTGGGCCGGCCGGTGCTGCCCGACGTGAACATCACGTAGGCCAGCGCGTCGGCGGGCACCGTGACGTCCAGCGCCGTCTCCGGCTGCCGTGCAATCTGGGCAGCGTCACCGTCCAGCAGGACCTGGAGGTCCGTCACCTGGGGCAGCTCGTCCGCCAGGGCCTCCTGCGTGACAAGCACGCTGACGCTGGCCGCCTGGAGCATCCAGGTGATGCGCTCCGCGGGGGCCTTCGCGTCCACCGGCACGTACGCCGCGCCGGCCTTGAGGATGCCCAAGAGACCCGTGACGAGGTCGAACGAACGCTCCAGGCACACGCCCACGCGGTGGCCGGGCCGCACGCCCTGGCGCCGCAGGTGGTGCGCCAACTGGTTCGATGCCCGGTCCAGCGCCGCGTACGTGAGCGTCTCCGCGCCGGCCTTCAGCGCGATGGCGTCCGGCGTGCGCGCGGCCTGCTCCGCGAAGAGGGCGGCCACGGACGCGTCGCGCGGGTAGTCGCGGGCGGTGTCGTTCCACCCGGTGAGCAGCCGCTGACGCTCCGCCTCCGTGAGCCACGGCAGTTGCGACAGCCGCGTGTCCGGCGCGCGGACGGCGGCCTCCAGCAACACGCGCAGGTGCTCCGCCATGCCGGCCACCGTGGCCGGCTCGAACAGGTCCTGGTTGAAGACGAGCGCGCCGTCGAAGCCTTCCGGCGTCCGCATCAGGATGCACTGGAGGTCGAAGAGGATGGCCTCCGGGTTGGCCTCCCTGGGGCGCAGCGTCAGGCCGGGCAGGGACAGCTCCGGCATGGGCGAGTTCTGGAGCGTGAAGGTCACCTGGAACAGCGGCGTGCGGCCCAGGTCGCGCTCCGGGTGGAGCACCTCCACCAGCTTCTCGAACGGCAGGTCCTGGTGCTCGTACGCGCCCAGCGTGGTGGCGCGCACCGCGTCCAGCAGCTCGCGGAAGCGGAGCGTGTCGCGGACCCGCGTGCGCAGCACCACCGTGTTCGCGAAGTAGCCGATGAGGTCCTCGGCCTCCGCGTGACGGCGGCCCGCGATGGGCGAGCCCACCAGCACGTCCTCCTGGCCCGCGTACCGGTGCAGCAGCAGCTGGAAGGCCGCGAGCAGCACCATGAAGGGCGTGGAGGCCGTCTGCTTCGCCAGGACCTCCAGCGCGTCACTCAGCTCGCGCGGCAGCGTCAGGGGCTGCACGCCCGCGCGGAAGGACTGGCGCGTTGGACGCGGGTGGTCCGTGGGCAGCTCCAGGTAGGGCGCGGCGCCTTCCAGTTGCCCGCGCCAGTACGCCACCTGCGACTCCAGCACGTCACCCTGGAGCCAGCCGCGCTGCCAGAGGGCGTGGTCGGCGGCCTGCACCGGCAGCTCCGGCAGCGGCGAGGGCTGCTCCGCAGCGAACGCCGCGTAGAGCGCGCCCATCTCCCGCACCAGCACGCCCGTGGACCAGCCGTCGGAGATGATGTGGTGCGTGTTGAGCAGCAGCAGGTGCTTCGTGGGCCCGAGCTTGATGAGGAGCCCGCGGAACAGCGGGCCCTGCTCCAGGTCGAACGGGGTGCGCGTCTCCTCCAGCGCCAGCCGCGACGCCTCCGCCTCGCGCTCCTCCGCCGTCGGCAGCGCGGACAGGTCCTCGTTGCGCAGCGGCATGGGGAAGGGCGGGTGGATGACCTGCGACGGCGTGCCCTCGTGCGAGCGGAACGTGGTGCGCAGCGCTTCGTGGCGGCGCACCAGCTCGTCGAACGCGGCCAGCATCACGATGATGTCCAGCGTGCCGTCCAGCTCCAGCAGGCTCGGGAGGCTGTAGGCGTTGCCCGCCGTGCCCAGCTGCTCGATGAACCACAGCCGGTGCTGCGCGAACGACAGGGGCAGCTCGTCCGGCCGCTCCGCGCGGACCAGCGCCGGCAGGGCGGACGCGGCGGCTTCGGGGACCTGCGGCTGGGACCGCCGGAGCGCGTCGATGCGCTCGGCCAATGCCGCGACGGTGGGGCCCTCCAGCAGGGCGCGCAGGGGCAGCTCCACGCCGAAGTGCTGCGCACGCGCGACACCACCTGCGTGGCCAGCAGCGAGTGGCCGCCCAGCTCGAAGAAGCCGTCATGGCGCCCCACGGCGGGGACGCGCAGCACCTCGGCCCACAGGGGGACGAGCGCCGCTTCCGTGGGCGTCGCGGGCGGCTCGATGACGCGCTCGGTGACCGGCGCGGCGTCCGGCGTGGGCAGCGCCTTGCGGTCCACCTTGCCGTTGGGCGTCAGGGGCAGGGCGTCCAGCGCGATGAACGCGGCGGGCACCATGTACTCCGGCAGGTGCCGGCGCAGGTGCTCGCCCAGGGGCGACGTGTCCACCTGGGGCGCGACGTAAGCGATGAGCCGGTCGCCATGGACCTGCGCCACCGCGTCCCGGATGCCGGGGTGCGCGCGCAGCGTGGCCTCGATTTCGCCCAGCTCGATGCGGTAGCCGCGCAGCTTCACCTGGAAGTCCAGGCGGCCCATGAACTCCAGCGTGCCGTCCGGCCGCCAGCGGGCCTTGTCGCCCGTGCGGTAGAGGCGCGCGCCGGGCTCCGCGCTGAACGGATCCGGCAGGAAGCGCTCGGCCGTGAGGGCCGGCTGGCCCAGGTAGCCGCGCGTGACGCCTTCGCCGGAGAAGCACAGCTCACCCGGCGTGCCGATGGGCGCCAGGTCCAGCCGCGCGTCGAGCACGTAGGCGCGCAGGTTGTCCACCGGCCGCCCGATGACGGGCTCCGGCTGCGGGGCGTCCTGGATGGTCCAGGTCGTCGCGTCCACGGTCACTTCCGTGGGGCCGTAGCCGTTGAAGGCGCGCGTGCGCTTCGTCGCGGCGAGCTGCCGCCACGTGACTTCATCCACGGCCTCGCCGCCCACGGAGAGCAGGGCGGGGACGTGGGCGCGCTCCAGCAGCCCGGCGGACAGCAGGAGCTTGAGCTGCGACGGCGTGCAGTCCAGCGCGTCGATGCGCTGGTGCTCCAGCCACGCGAGCATGGCCTCCGGCTCCAGGCGCACGTCCTCCGGGACGATGCACAGGCAGTGGCCGTCCAGCAGCTGGAGCACCTGTTCAATGGACGCGTCGAAGTACAGCGGCGCGTTCACCGTGATGCGCTGGCCGCGCGGCAGGCCCGCGTAGATGCTCCGCGTCAGCGCACGGTGCAGGTTGAGCACGGAGCGGTGCTGCACCATCACGCCCTTGGGCGAGCCGGTGGAGCCGGAGGTGTAGATGACGTATGCGAGGTTCCCCGCACCGGCCGACGCCGGCGGGCCCTCCAACTGGTCCGACTGTCGGACCACCTCGTCGTCCACCCGCACCACGTGGGCCACGTCCGGGCGCCACGCCGCTTCCAGGGCCTGCGTCGTCACGAGCACGGACGCGCCGCAGTCCTTGAGCAGGAACGCCTTGCGCGCGGCGGGCGCGGACGGGTCCAGCGGCACGAAGGCGCCCCCGGCCTTGAGCACCGCCAGCAGCGCGACGATGGCCTCCGCCGAGCGCTCCAGGCACAGGCCCACCGTGACTTCAGGGCCCACGCCCAGCGAGCGCAGGTGCCACGCGAGCTGGTTGGCCCGCGCGTCGAGCTGCCGGTAGGTGAGCGTCGTCTCGCCAGACACCACCGCGTCCGCGTCCGGCGTCGCGGCGGCCTGCCGCTCGAAGCGCGCGTGCACGGTGGCCTCGCGCTCGAAGTCCACGGCGTCACCGAGGCCGGTGCGCAAGAGCCACGCGCGGTCCTCGGCCGGGAGGAGGGACACGTCGGCCAGCCGGACCTCGGGCTGGATGAGGGCCTCCATCGCCTGCCGCCACTGGCCCAGCACGCGCTGCACGGCCTCCGCGGCGAAGCGGTTCTCGTCGTAGGCCAGGTGCATCTGGAGCTCGCGGCCCGGGAGCACCGTGGCCGCCAGCGGGTAGTTGATGCTCTCGCCCATCTGCAGGTCGCGCAGGTCCAGCGCGGTGGAGCGGCGCAGCAGCGATTCGTCGAAGGGGAAGTTCTCGAAGACGAGCAGCGACTGGAAGAGGGGCACGCCCCGGGGGATGTCGCTCCACCCGTGCGCGGTGACGAGCGGCGTGTGCTGGTGCTGCTGGATGCCCAGCAGCTTCGCCTGGATGGCCTGGAGCCAGGGCAGCACGGGCGCGGTGTCGTCCGGCAGCGCGATGCGGACCGGCAGCGTGGTGATGAGCAGGCCCAGCATGGCCTCCGACCCCGCGAGCTCCGGCGGACGTCCCGCCAGCGTGGTGCCGAAGAGGACGTCGCGCGTGTCGGCGTGGCGCGCCAGCACCAGCGCCCAGGCCGCCTGCGCCAGGGTGTTGAGCGTGAGCTGGTGCCGCCGGGCGAAGGCCTCCAGCGCCGCGGTGCGCGCCTCCGGAAGCGTCACCCCGAGGATGGGCTGGTTCACGGTGCCCGAGGCCGTCTCCGTCACGGGACGCATGGCGGGCACGGGCGTGGGCACCGACAGGCCCGCGAGCTGGTTGCGCCAGAAGCGCTCGTCCTCGATGAGGTCGCGCTGTCCCAGCCACGCGATGTAGTCGCGGTACGGCGGCCGGCCGGTGGGGGGCAGCGGCGTCCCGGCGCGCAGGGCGTCGTAGATGGCGAAGACCTCCTGGAAGAACAGGCCCAGGCTCCAGCCGTCCACCAGCAGGTGGTGGTGGCTCCAGATGAAGCGCCACTGCGCGTCCGCCAGCCGCACCGCGGTCATCCGGCTCAGCGGCGCGCGCGACACGTCGAAGCCGCGCGCGCGGTCCACGACGATGAGCCGCTCCAGCCCGGCTCGCCGCGCGTCCTCCGGCAGGTGGCGCCAGTCATGGACCTCGAAGGGCAGCGCCACTTGCGAGTGCACTGCTTGCAGCGGCGACTCCAGGTCCCTGGACACGAAGGCGGTGCGCAGGATGGGGTTGCGGTCCACCGCCGTCTGCCACGTCCGCTGGAACAGCGAGATGTCCACGTCCGAGTGGATGGACCACGCGGTGTGCTCGAAGTAGTAGCCCGCGTGCGGATCCTGGAGGGCGTGGAAGAGCATGCCCTCCTGCAGCGCGGAGAGCGGGAAGAGGTCCTCCACCGTGGGCCCCTGCGCCGCCAGCACCGCGTCCAGCGACGCCTGGGAGAGGCGTGCCAGCGGGAAGTCGCTCGGCGTCCGCCGGCGCGAGTCCTCCGAGTGGCGCAGGGAGATGAGCTCGCGCAGCGCGGACAGGAAGCGCTGGGACACCGCCCGCACGGTCTCCTCGTGGTGCAGCAGGGGGCTGTAGCCGAAGGCCAGGCGCAGCTGTCCACCGGACACCGCGCCCTCCACCGTCAGCGCATGCGGGTGCACCGCCTGGGGCGCCACGTTCGGCCCCACGGGCTCGTCGCTCAGGGCGAAGAGGGTGCTGGCGCCGGTCGCGCCGTCCAGCTGCCCCAGGTAGTTGAACGACACCTGCGCCCGCGGCAGCGCGGCCAGCGCGGCCCGTGCCTCCGGCGGCCCCAGGTGGCGCAAGAGCCCGAAGCCAATGCCCTTGTTCGGCCACGCGCTCAACGTGTCGCGCACGGCGCGCAGCCGGTCCCCCAGCGTGCCTTGCGCCGGCAGCCGCAGCAGGGCCGGCGTCAGGGACGTGAACCACCCCACGGTGCGGGACATGTCCGCGTCCGAGAACAGCTCCTCGCGGCCGTGGCCCTCCAGGTCGATGAGGACGTCCGGCTTCCCCGTCCACTCGCTGAGCGCCAGCGCGAGCGCCGTCACCAGCACGTCGTCGATGCGCGCCCGCCACGCGATGGGCGTCTCCTGGAGCAGCAGCCGCGTCTCCTCAGCGTCCAGCTCCGCGACCACCGCGCGGTGCGAGGCGTAGGTGTGCGGGCCCGGACCGTCCGTGGGCAGCGGCGCCACGTCACCGCGCACCGACTCGCTCCAGAAGGCCAGCTCGGCCCCCAGCACGTCCGTCAGGGCGTGCGTCTCCAGGCGGCGGGCCCAGGACAGGAAGGACGTCGTCTTCGCCGGCAGCGTGGGGACCTGGCCGGACTGGACCTGGCGGTAGACCGTCTCCAGGTCCTCGATGAGGATCCGCCACGACACGGTGTCCACCACCAGGTGGTGGATGACGAGCAGCAGGCGCTGCTCCTGGCCCGGCCCGAAGTGGAAGAGCACGGGTCGCACGAGCGGCGGTGAGGCCAGGTCGAAGGTCTCCTGGACGCGCGTGGCCTCCTGCTCCATCGCGGTCAGGCGCTCCTCGGGCGGCAGCGCGGAGAGGTCCACCTGGCGGAGCGTGAGCGGGGCCTCGTTGGGGTTCGCGTCGCGCTGGCGCCACGCGCCGTCCGTGCCCCGGAAGTACTTCAGGCGCAGGGCGTCGTGGTGGACGGCGAGCGCCTGGAGGGCCTGCTCCAGGTGCGCCGGGACCAACGCCTGGCGCGCCCGCAGGAGCAGGGCGTGGTTGAAGTGGTGCGCGTGCGTCGGCTCGCGCTCCAGGAAGTCCACCTGGATGGCGGTGAGCGGCACGTCCCCCACCACCGGGCCCTGCTCCGCGAGGCTGGTCGCGCTCTCGCGGGCCACGGCCGCCAGCGCGCCCAGGGTGGGGTGCTGGAAGAGGTCCTTCACCATCAACTGCACGCCGGCCTGCCGCGCCTTCGCGACGACCTGGAGGCTGATGATGGAGTCGCCGCCCAATTCGAAGAAGTTGTCGTCCAGGCCCACGCGCTCCACGCGCAGCACCTGGGCCAGCACCTCCGCCAGCGTCCGCTCCAGCCGCGTGCGCGGCGCCGCGTACTCCTTGCGGGAGGCGCGCTGTCCTCCGGGGGCGGGCAGGGCCTTGCGGTCCACCTTCGCGTTCGACGTCAGCGGCATCGCCGCCAGCGCGACGAACGCGGAGGGCAGCATGTACTCCGGCAGCCGCTGGCGCAGGAAGTCGCGCAGCGCGCCCGGACCGGGCTCGGCGCCGTGCGGGACGACGTAGGCGACCAGCCGCTTGTCGCCGGGCGCGTCCTCGCGCACCACGACCACGGCCTCGCGCACGTCCGGGTGGCGCGCAGCGCGGCCTCCACCTCCGGCAGCTCGATGCGGAAGCCGCGCACCTTCACCTGGTTGTCCGCGCGGCCCAGGAAGTCCATCACGCCATCGCGCCGCCACCGCGCGAGGTCGCCCGTGCGGTACAGGCGCTCACCGGGCCGGGAGGCGAAGGGGTGCGGGACGAAGCGCTCCGCGGTGAGCTCCGGCCGGGAGATGTAGCCGCGGGCGAGCCCGTCACCGCCGATGTACAGCTCGCCGGGGACACCCGCGGGCACCGGCTGCCCGTGCCGGTCCAGCACGTAGAGCTGCGTCTGGGCGACGGGCCGGCCAATGGGCATCGTGCCCCCCACCGACGCCGCGTCCGGCACGGGGTAGGTGGAGGCGAAGAGGGTGGACTCCGTCGGGCCGTAGCAGGCGACGACCGCGGTGCCCAGGTCCGACTCCAGCACCCGGCGCACGTGCGCGGGCGACACGACGTCGCCGCCCACGAGCACCCGCCGCACGCCGCGCAGGGCGTCCAGCTTCACGTCCACCACCTGCGTGAAGAGGCCCGACGTGAGCAGCAGCGTGGTGACGCCGTGGCGCTGGATGACCTGGGCCAGCAGGTCCACGTCCGACGGCGACGTGGGCGGGAACACGGCCAGCTTTCCGCCGTGCGCCAGCGGGCCCCAGAGCTCCAGCGTGGTCGGGTCGAAGGAGATGGGCGCGACCAGGAGGAAGGTCTCCTCCGGCCCCAGGTGCCCGAAACTCAGGTGATGCAGGAGGCGCATCACGGAGCGGTGCTCCACCGCGACGCCCTTGGGCCGCCCGGTGCTGCCGGACGTGAAGTCCACGTAGGCCAGGTGGCGCGAGTGCGTCCCCGCGACGACGGGCGTCGTGGGCAGGCTGGCGACGGGCGCCTCCTCCACGAAGAGGGACGGCAGCTCCGCCGGCAGGGGCAGCGACTCGCGCGTCTTGCGCGTGGTGAGCAGCAGCTTCGCGGGCGCGTCCTCCAGCATCGCCGTCAGCCGCGACGCCGGGTACGACGCATCCAGCGGCACGTACGCGCCGCCCGCCTTGAGGATGGCCAGCAGGGAGACGATGAGCTCCACGGAGCGGTCCATGCAGACCGCCACCAGCACGTCCGGGCCCACGCCGTGCTCGCGCAGCAGGTGCGCCCACGGGTTCGCGCGCGCGTCCAGTTGCGCGTACGTCAGGCGCTCGTCGCCGAACTCCAGGGCCACCGCGTCCGGGCGCAGCGCGACCTGACGGGCGAAGAGGTCCTGGATGCAGGCGTCGTGCGGGTAGTCGCGGAACGTGTCGTTCCAGGCGCCCAGGACCTGCTCGCGCTCGGCTTCACCCAGCAGCGGCAGCAGCGCGACGGGCGTCTGGGGGCTGGCGACGATGGCGCGCGCCAGGCCCACCAGATGCTCGGCGAAGCGCTCCATGGTGGCCGCGTCGAACAGGGCGGTGGAGTACTCCAGGCGGCAGGTGAAGCCGTCGCGGCCCTCCAGCACCTCCAGGCCCAGGTCGAACTTGGACGTGTCGGACGGCACGTCCACGCCGCTCAGCTCCAGCCCGGCGGGGCGCGCCTTGGCCTCCGGCGTGTTGACCACGTTGATGCTCACCTGGAACAGCGGCGTGCGGCTCAGGTCGCGCGGCAGCTGGAGCACGTCCAGCACGCGCTCGAACGGGGCGTCCTGGCGCGCGTAGGCCTCCAGGGCCTGGGCGCGCACGCGGCCCAGCAGCTCCACGAAGGACGGCAGGCCGGACAGCTTCGAGCGGAAGGGCAGGGTGTTGATGAAGCAGCCCATCAGCCACTCGACCTCCGGACGCGTGCGGCCCGCGATGGGCGTGCCCACGACGAAGTCCTCCTGGCCGGAGTAGCGCGACAGCGCCGTCTGGAAGAGCGCCATCATCACCATGAACGTCGTGGCGCCGTTGCGGCGGCCCAGCGCGAGCAGCGGCGTGACGACCTCCGGCGGCAGCGTGAAGCGGTGCCGCGCGCCCGCGAAGGAGATGACGGCGGGACGCGGCCGGTCCGTGGGCAGCTCCAGGTTGGGCGCCCCGGCAAGCTGCTGCTTCCACCAGGCCAGCTGCGCCTCCAGCTCGCCGCCGTCCAGCCAGTCGCGCTGCCACACGGCGTAGTCCGCGTACTGCACGGGCAGCTCCGGCAGGGGCGACGGCCGGCCCGCGAGGAACGCCGCGTAGTTCGCGGTCAGGTCGTGCGCGATGACCATGTTGCACCACGCGTCGGACACCGCGTGGTGGAACACGAGCGCCAGCACGTGCACCTGGGCTCCAGGCGCAGCAGCGTCGCGCGCAGCACGCCCTGCTCCAGGTCGAAGGGCAGCAGCGCGTACGCCTTGCAGAAGCGCTGCATCTCCGCCTCGCGGGCCTCGGGCGTGTCGCCCGCGACGTCGCGGCGCTGGAGGGCCATGCCTCGCGGCGGGTGGATGACCTGCACCGCACGCTCGCCGTCCAGGGTGTACGTGCTGCGCAGCACCTCATGCCGTGCCACCAGCGCGTCCAGCGCGGCCTGGAGCGCGTCCGCGTCCAGATCGCCTACGAGGCGGAAGAGGGTCGGGTTGTTGTACGTGCCGCTGCCGGGCTCCAGCTCCTGGAGGTACCAGAGCCGCTGCTGCGCGAAGGACAGGGGCAGCGGCCGGTCGCGGCCCACGCGGGGGATGGGCGGCGGGCCCTCGTTCACCACCGGGGCGGCGGGACGCGCGGC
>NZ_JBKGHJ010000294.1:0-10960 GCF_046520365.1 Corallococcus sp. 4LFB | reverse complement strand
CCTCCGGTGGCGCTGGCGGCCGGCTGCGCGCCAGCCCGCTGGCGAAGCGCATGGCCCAGGAGCGCGGGCTGGACATCAGCCAGGTGCGCGGCACGGGTCCGCTGGGCCGCGTGGTGAAGCGCGACGTGGAGCAGGCGCTGGGCCAGGGCCTGGCGAAGGCTCCCGCGCAGGCGCCGGCGGCGAAGAAGGCCGGGGCGCAGCCGGAGGTTCGCGCCTTCGGCACGCGTCCGGAGCCGCAGGCGGTGCCCATGTCCTCCATGCGCAAGGTCATTGGCCAGCGCATGTCGGAGGTGAAGCCCGGCGTGCCGCACTTCTACCTGACGGTGGAGGTGGAGATGGACGCCGCGGTGAAGATCCGCGAGGAGGCCAAGGCGCTGGACCTCAAGGTGTCCGTCAACGACATCATCGTGAAGGCGGCGGCCATCGCGCTGCGCCGCTCACCGAAGATGAACGTGTCGCTCCAGGGCGACCAGGTGCTGCACTTCGGCACCGTGGACGTGGGCATCGCGGTCGCCATCGAGGACGGGCTGATCACCCCCATCATCCGCGACGCGGACCTCAAGGGCCTGCAGGCCATCTCCGCCGAGTCCCGCGACATGGCGGAGCGCGCCCGCAAGCGCTCCCTGAAGCCCGCCGACTACACGGGAGGCTCGCTCACGGTGAGCAACCTGGGCATGTACGGCATCGACCAGTTCATCGCCGTCATCAACCCGCCCCAGTCCGCCATCATCGCGGTGGGCGCCGTGGCGGAGAAGGCCGTGGTGCGTGACGGCCAGCTGGCGGTGCGCAAGATGATGACGGTGACGCTGTCGGGTGACCACCGCGTCATCGACGGGGCCACCGGCGCGGAGTACCTCCGCGAGCTGAAGGGCCTCCTGGAGCACCCCTCGCGGTTGCTGTTCTAGCGGTCGAGCGGCCCGCCGCCTTCGCCCCCGTGCGACACGCACGGGGGCGAAAGCCCGGCCTGGGCTACTCCCGCGTCGGCTCGTCCGACTCGACGTCCTTCTCCAGCTTGCGCTGCGCCTCCGTGACGCCCGCCTGGTCCGCGCGCTTCGTGCCCGTCTCCAGCTCCTCCTCGTGCTCGGGGCTGCGGCCCTGGATGCCGGGCCACGGCTCCGGGCGGGTGGCCTCCACGTGCTTCACGGGCTTCACGTCCTCGTTCTTCTTGTTCGCCATGGTGCGTCGCTCTCCTCCCCGGAAAACGGGGGCGTGGATGGAACTTCCGTGGCGGTACGGTGGGATGCCCACACCCGAGCGGCCACCCGGTGGGATGGGGGAGCAGAGCGCCTGCCTGC
This sequence comes from Corallococcus sp. 4LFB, assembly GCF_046520365.1. NCBI lineage: Bacteria > Pseudomonadati > Myxococcota > Myxococcia > Myxococcales > Myxococcaceae > Corallococcus > Corallococcus sp. 4LFB. Next base: position 9,665 of record NZ_JBKGHJ010000294.1, on the reverse strand, counting down.
CTGACTCCCTTCGGACGGCGAAAAAAGGTCGGCAGCCGGAGCGGTTCGCTGCTTAACTTCTCACTCAATGAACGACGACATGACTCGCGAGCGCCTGGGACTTGGACTGCAGGAGGTGGAGCTGTCACCGGCCCCCCTGACTCCGGTGGTGTCCCTGGCGCACTCGCTGCAGCAGGCGCTGCGCGGCGCGGTGTTCCCGCTCAGCGCGGAGCAGTTGGTCTGGGTGGCGCGTGAGAACGAGGCGCCGCCGCACGTGGTGTCGCTGCTGGGCACGCTGCCGCGTGGCCGGTTCGCCTCCGTGGACACGGTGGCGCTCGCGCTCGGAGACGCCTCCGTCTGACGCGAAGTGCTGTTCGCGACGTTCGCCCAGGGCCTGGGTACAAGGTACCCCCAGGCGCGCGGAGGGACGTGCGCGTTATCTTCGGCGCGACCAGCCTGTCTTCCGGATGAGGAAGCCACGGTCTGGAGGAGCTCCATGAACGCCTCGGACCTGCCCGCCGTGCTGTACGTGGACGACGACGCCCTCAACCTGAGGGTGTTCGACGCCAACTTCGGGCAGCGGTTTCGCATCTTCCGGTGCTCGTCCCCCAACGAGGCCCTGGCGCTGCTGGAGCAGCGGCGCGGGGAGATTGGCGTGGTGCTGTCGGACCAGCGCATGCCGGGGATGACGGGCGTGGAGCTGCTGGAGCGCGCCCGCACCATCGCGCCGGACGCCAAGCGCATGCTGGTGACGGCGTACGCGGACATGCAGGCCGTCATCGACGCGGTGAACCGCGGCCAGGTGACGCGCTACTTCGTCAAGCCGTGGGACCGCGCGGAGCTCCTGGCGGCGCTGGAGGACGCGCTCAAGATTGCCCGCCTGGAGCTGCGCATCCGCGAGGTCGAAGGCCGGATGATGAAGTCCGAGCGTCTGGCCACGCTGGGGCAGGTGACCGCGGGCATCGCGCACGAGCTCATGGGCCCGGTGGGCTACCTCACGCAGAACGTGTCCTCGCTCCAGCGCGACATGCACTGCGTGGTGCAGTACGTGTCGCGCCACCTGGCGACGGATCCGGACGCGGAGGTGTCCTCCACCATCGAGGACCTGCCGTCGCTCATCAAGGACCTGTCCGAGGGCGCCAGCCACCTGCGCGAGGTGGCGCTGGGCCTGCGCGCGCAGGCGCGTGGCGAGGACATGGAGTCCACCGCGGACGTGGCGGAAGTCGTCTCCTTCGCGGTGAAGCTGGCGCGAGCGGAGGTCCGCGACCGGGCGCGGCTCACCAGCAGCGGCGAGCCCATCCGCATCGTGTTCGGGCCGGTGAAGCTGTGCCAGGTGCTGCTCAACCTCATCGTCAACGCGGCGCAGGCCATGGAGGGCACGGGCCGTCCGGGCCGCATCGACGTGCGGTGGGCGGCGCGCGACGACGACGTGGTGCTGTCCGTGATGGACAACGGGTGCGGCATCCCGCTGGCGCTCCAGGAGCGCGTGTTCCAGCCGCTGTTCACCACGAAGCCCGTGGGCATCGGCACGGGGCTGGGCCTGTCCATCTGCCGCGAGCTGGTGACCCAGTTCGGCGGTCAGCTCCGCCTGTCGTCCACGCCGGGCGAGGGCACCGAAATCGAGCTCACCTTCAAGCGAGCCCCGCTCCCTTGAGCCCGAAGGCGTTGTGCAAGAGCCGCCACACCCGGTAGAGGGTGTCGCTCTCCTGCGGCCGCACGTCCCGCACCAGCAGTGCGCGCCGGGGCGCGGCTTCCGGGCCGTACTCCACCACCAGTGCGTATCCGCCCTTCGGCGGCTGGAGGATGTGCACCGCGCGCACGTCGTCGAAGGGGAGCGTCTGCGTGCGCGCCGCGCCGGGGGCCCAGGCGAGCGTCTCCAGCCGCAGTGACTCCGTCTTGAAGTGCAGCACGAAGCGCCGCCGCAGCAGCCGCGCCTCCACCACCAGCGCGCCGCCCACCAGGGCCCCCGCCAGCACCAGCAGCAGGCTCGCCGTGCCCGGCGTCCGGGCCATGTCCAGGGCGAGCAGCAGCAGCCCCACCCCCGTGCACACGGCGGCCAGGGCCACGAGGAGCGTGGGCAACAGCCGCAGCGTCCAGGGCGGCGGCAGGGACTCACCCACCAGCCGGCCCCCGTCGTAGAACAGCCGCACGTCGCCCAGCCGTGGCGGCACCCGGTTCTCCCGGAGCGCGTCTTCGAAGCTCACTCGCCGAGCATAGTGGGCGCGCCTGTTTCCCACCCTCGAAGTTGGACGAGAGCTGTGCGATCCTCCCAATTCATGGATCTCCCGTTCGAGACCGGCGAAGGTGAAGGGGAAGGGCGGGGGACGCTCGCCTCGAAGGTGCTGCTGGTGGATGACGAGCCGGTGGTGCTCGACATCTGCGTGCGCCTCCTGGCGCGGGAAGCGGACCTCATCGTCTCCCCCGTGGGCAGCGCGGAAGAGGCGCTCGTCCTGTTGAAGGACCAGCGCTTCGACGTGCTGGTGACGGACAAGAACCTGCCCGGCATGGGCGGGGTGGAGCTCATCGCGGAGGCGCGGCGGATGCAGCCCGCGCTGGAGGCGGTGATGATCACCGCCTACGCCAGCTCCGAGTCCGTCATCGCCGCGTTCGCCGCCGGCGCCAGCGACTACATCGTGAAGCCCTTCGACGACCTGCGCGTGCTGCGCGCCAAGGTGCGCGCCGCGCTGGAGCGCCGCTCGGAGCGGGTGCGCACGCGCGACGGGGCCCGGGAGATGGCCCGGCAGGCCGCGGTGCTGCTGGACGCGGGCCGGGACGCCCCGGAGCCCGCGCACGAGGCGCTGGAGACGGAGCTGCGCAACTACGAGCAGGCCGTGCGCATGGGCCACACCGGCACCGTCGCGGTGGTGGGCAGCGCGGAGGCCGTGAAGGTGCTGCGCGACGCGGAGTTCCAGGTGGTGGAGCTGCCGCCGTACTCGCCCCAGCTGGAGAGCGCGGACGTGGTGGTGGTGGAGACCGGGGATCCGCAGTGGCACACGCTGGCGGAGCGGCTCCAGGGCCGCTCCCCGGACGTGGTGCTGCTGGCCGGCGCCGACGCGGACCTGAGCGACCTCCTGGAGGCCATCACCCTGCGCATGGACCTGGTGGGCTACGGCCAGTCCAACGCCACCCGCGTCCTGCCTGAGAAGGTGCGCATGCTGCTGATGCGCCGGGGCATCCAGCGCGCCCAGCAGCGGCTCACCGCCGCGCTGGACACCTTCCGCCAGAGCATCGCGACCCCGAACTGAAAGGGGAGTGCCCGGGCCCGGGCCGCAAGCCCGGGCGCGGCCGCCGGAGCCAGGGAGGGCAGGGCAGGGCGGGCGCTGAAGTAAGGCCCGCAAAGCGAAACGCCCACCTTCGTTTCCGAAGGTGGGCGTCTCAGTGTGACCCTGCCGGGATTCGAACCCGAGTTTGAGCCGTGAGAGGGCTCCGTCCTAACCACTAGACGACAGGGCCGGCTTGCTTCCCTACAACCACTGCGTTTCTGCTGCTGCTTCCTACATTCTCCGTTCTGACCAGTCAACCGGAGATTTTCAGCTGGGGAACTAGGATTCGAACCTAGATAAGCAGAGTCAGAGTCTGCTGTCCTGCCGTTAGACGATTCCCCAAGGCGCTGCGTGCCGCGGCTGCGTGTTGCGGGCGCTTCTACTACCGACTTCTGCTGCTGACTTCAACTACTTCGTTTTCCTGACCGGCTTGCCTTCGGACTTCTTCGCCGGCTTCCCCGCCCCCTGCAGCGGGACGACGTAGATGCGAACCTCGTCGTTCGCTTCGTAAATATTCAGCCCCTCGAAGTTCTTCCCGGAGGGGTTGGAGATGTGCACGGCCTTGACGCCCGGCTGGTTGACGACTGACCGCCTCGGGTAGCTCGAGGTCGGGTAGACGTTCTTGTAGTAGTCGAGCGTCGCCTCGAAGTCGCGCGACGCCCGGTACCGGTTCTCGCCCACCTTCTGGGCACCATCCGGAATCTGGGCGCCGTTCACCAGCTCGGCGCCAGAGGCCGTTGCCCAGAGGGCGAGCAGCACCGCCCCGAGCGGGCGCGCCTTATAGAAATGCGGTCTCAGGCTGTCAAGCGGTCGCGTCATCGCCGGCCAAGATAGGGCCCGGCGCTGCCCGCGTCCACCGTCAATCTCAGGTCCCGCGAGAGAGCGCCGCGTCGATGCGCCGGAGGGCTTCCTCGCGCCCCACGAGCAGCAGCGTCTCCCCGATGCCGGGGCTGGTTGTGTTGCCGGTGATGGCGACGCGCAGGGGCTGGGCCACCTTGCCCATGCCTACCTGGGCGGCCTCGCTCACCGTCTTCACCACGCCGTCCAGCGGCTCCACCGTCCACGCGGGCAGGGCGGCCAGCTTCTCCCGGGCCTGGCGCAGCAACTGGAGCGAATCCCCGCTCAGGTGCTTGGCGGCGGCCTTCTCATCCAGGGTGACGCCGCTCTTGAAGTAGATGGACGCGGTGTTCGCCATCTCGTCCAGGGTGCGCGAGCGCTCGCGCAGCGCGAGCACCAGCGGCTCCAGGCGCGCGTCCCCCTTCGCCTGGAAGCCGCGGGCCTCCAGGAAGGGGACGAGCCGCTCCGCGACCACGGCCGGGGGCAGGAGCTTGAACCACTGCTGGTTGAGCCACTGGAGCTTCTCCGGGTTCCACACGCCGGACGTGCTGCCCACGCCGTCGAAGTCGAACCACTCCACCATCTGCTCGCGGGTGATGACCTCGTCGTTGCCGTGGCTCCAGCCCAGGCGGATGACGAAGTTGAGCAGCGCCTCCGGCATGATGCCCGTGCGCTTGTGCAGCATCACGTCCGCTTCCGGGTGCTTGCGCTTGGAGAGCTTCTCCCGGTCCGGCCCCAGGATGAGCGGCAGGTGCGCGAAGGCCGGCGGTGTCCAGCCCAGCGCCTGGTAGAGCATCAGCTGCGGGAAGGTGGAGTTGACGTGCTCCTGGCCGCGCGCGACCAGGTCGATCTCCATCAGGTGGTCGTCGATGACGCAGCCGTAGTTGTAGAGCGGGATGCCGTCCGCGCGCATCATCACCCAGTCATCCAGGTCCGAGTGCGCCTTGGTGATGACGCCCAGCACCTTGTCGTCGAAGGACACGGTGCCTTCGCCCGCGGGCATGCGGAAGCGGATGACGGCGTCCTCCAGCTTCTTGCCGGAGGGCGGGCCCTTCAGGTCGTGGCAGGTGCCTTCATAGCGGTAGCTGCCCTGGCCCTTCTCCTTCTCCACCGCCTCGCGGCGCTGGGAGATCTCCTCGCGGGTGCAGTAGCACCGGAAGGCCTTTCCCTGCGCGATGAGCTGGTCCGCGTGCTTGCGGTACGTGTCCAGGCGCTGGGTCTGGAAATAGGGACCGTACTTCGGGTCCTCCTTGCCGGGGCCCTCATCCCAGTCCAGGCCCAGCCAGTCGAGTCCGTCCAGGATGGCCTTCACGGACTCCGGCGTGGAGCGCTCCTGGTCCGTATCTTCCATGCGCAGGACGAAGGTGCCGCCGTAGCGCTTCGCGTAGAGGTAGTTGAAGAGCGCCGTCCGGGCGCTCCGATGTGGAGGTATCCAGTAGGTGACGGAGCGAAGCGGACGCGGGGTTTTGACGGAGCCATGGGCAGGCGCGCGATAGCAGGACGGGTGCACGAGGGTCAACGCAAGCCGCCCGCTTGGGGTTAGGCTGCGCGGGCAAGGAGACGTTCCATGTCGATTCGACACGCGGTTCGCACGGTGGTGCTGGCCACCCTGCTCGGAGGGCTGCCGGTGGGGGCCACCACGATGCTGCGGGCGGACCTGCCCCAGATGGCGCAGACGTCGGACGCGGTGGTGCAGGGAGTCGTCCGTCGCGTGCAGAGCCGCTGGAGCGGGGACAAGCAGCGCATCGTCACCGACGTGGAGATCCAGGTGACGGAGGCCCTCAAGGGGCAGCCCGGCGGCACGGTGCTCGTCACCCAGCCGGGGGGCCGGGTGGGGGACATCGGGCAGGTGGTGAGCGGCCTGGCGTCGTTCTCCGAGGGGGAGGAGGTCGTCGTCTTCCTGGAGAAGCGCGGCGCGTCCGCGTTCCAGCTCTCCGGCATGGCGCAGGGCAAGTACCAGGTCCAGCGCACCGGCCCGGGCGCGATGGCGGTCCCGGCGTCCACCGGCGACGCGGTGCTGCTTGATCCGAAGACGCGCCAGGAGACGGCGTCCCACGCGAAGCCGGTGACGCTGGAGCAGCTGAAGGCCTCCGTGCGCGCGGCGGTCCAGGCACAGCAGGCGGCGCCCGCGAAGAAGGGGACGAAGTGATGGGCGCGCTCGCGTCGTGGGTGGTGCTGGCGGCGGTGATGGGACAGAGCTCCGCGCCGTATGTCCGCAGCCGCGTGTCCCCCGGGGACGAGACCACGCAGTGCCTGTACTGGACGCAGACGCGCGTCAACTGGCAGCAGAGCACCGTGGGCAACCGAAGGCGACGAACCACACGGAGTTCGACGCCATCACCCGCTCGTTCCAGAGCTGGCAGGGCGTCTTCGCCAGCTGCGGCAACCTGTCGCTGGTGGAGGGCTCGCGGGTGAACTCCCGGACGGTGGGCTACAACCGCTCCGGCGACAACATCAACCTCATCCTCTTCCGCGGCCGCGCCTGTCGCGACGTCGTGGACGCCAACGACGCCTGCTTCTCCCAGGACACGTGCGCGAACACGTACGACTGCTGGGATGACAGCGACGGCACCATCGCCATCACGCTCACCACGTACGACGAGCGCACGGGCATCGTCTACGACTCGGACATCTCCTTCAACGCCGCGCGCTTCAACTTCACCACCGGCGACGGCGGGCCGTGCGGCATCGTGGCGACGCCGGACTGCGTGGACACGGACGTGCAGAACACGGCCACCCACGAGGTGGGCCACTTCGTCGGCCTGGACCACACGCTGGCGACGAACTCCACCATGAACCCCAGCGCGCCGCCGGGGGAGACGTCCAAGCGCACCATCGACTCCGGTTCGCGCAACTTCGTGTGCGTCGCGTACCCCAAGGGCAGCGCCAGCCAGCCCTGCTTCCCGGTGGCCGGCAACGGGACCGGTGACGGCGACGGGGACGGGGAGGGCGACGGCGATGGCTGCACCGCGGCGACGGGCGGCCTGGCCGCGCTGCCGCTGCTGGCCGCCGCCTCGCTGCTCGTGCGCCGCCGGCGGGGTGCGCGGTGAGCTGTCGCCTGCTGCTCCTGGGAGTGTTGCTCTGCGCGGGAGCGGCGGGCGCGCAGCAGGACTACAAGCGCACGCTCGTGCCGGGCCGGCCGCTGTGCCTGGTGTGGCCGGGGCGTGACTACGTCTACCACCTGGACGTGGCCGGCAGCACGCGCACCCCCGGGGACACGGAGGTCGCCGCCATCGAGGCGGCCTTCGACTCGTGGCGGGCGCTGTCCTCGACGTGCAGCGACTTCCGCTTCATCCGCGGCGAGGATTGGACGCGCTCCATCGCGGTCGGCTACGACGAGGAGCACCCCTTCGACAACTACAACGTCGTCACCTTCCGCGAGCGCAACTGCCAGGACGTCGCCCCGCCGGAGGATGCGTGCTGGCAGGAGGAGACGTGCGGCAACGTCTACCAGTGCTGGGCGCACGGGGGCGCCACCATCGGGCTCACCACGTCCTCGTTCAGCTTCAAGGACGGCTTCGTCGTGGACTCGGACATCGAGCTCAACGCGGCGGAGACGGACTACGGGCCCAGCTTCCTGTTCACCACCGTGAACGGCCCGCCGTGCTCGGCCACCCCGTCCACCGACTGCGTCGCCACGGACGTGCAGAACACGATGACGCATGAGATTGGCCACGTCGTCGGGTTGGACCACGTCTTCTCCGCGGGCTCCACCATGGAGGCCACCGCCTCGCAGGGGGAGACGTCCAAGCGGGTCATCGACGCGGGCTCCGCGGCCGGCTTCTGCGCCGCCTACCCGCGCGGCCTGCCGCCCACCCAGTGCCGCATCCCGGAGGACCCGGGCCTGAAGCTCGTGGCGGACGGGAAGGGCAGCGGCTGCGGCGCGTCCGCCGGAGGTCCGGTGCTGGCCGCCCTGCTGCTCTGGGGCGTGGCGTTGATGCGGAGGGGCAGGCGGTCAGCGGCCCCGCTGGCCGGCCTCCCCCGCGCTGCCCCGGGCGGGACGCGCAGTTAGACTGTGGCCGTGGCCGTCGCCTTCTTCGACCTGGACAGGACGCTGCTCGCCGCCAACTCCGCGTCGCTCTGGGTGCGCCGCGAGCTGGCCCTGGGCCACATCTCCCGCTGGGATGCCCTGCGCGCCAGCCTGCTATTGGCCCGCTACCACCTGGGCTTCGTGGCCATGCAGGACGTGCTCCTGCGCGCCACGGCCCTGCTCACGGGCTCCGACGCGAAGGACCTGGAGGCGCGCTCCGCGGACTTCTACGCGGAGGCCGTGCGCGGGCAGTACCGGCCCGGGGGCCTGGCCGCGCTGGAGGCCCACCGCGCGGCGGGGGACCGGCTGGTGCTGCTGACGTCGTCCTCGGGCTACCTGTCCGACCTGGTGGCGCGCGAGCTGCGCCTGGACGGCGTGCTGTGCAACCGCTTCGAGGTGGACGCGGCGGGGCTGCACACCGGGCGCACGCTGGGGGAGGTCTGCTTCGGCGTGGGCAAGCGGCGCTACGCGGAGGCCACCGCGAGGGAGGCGGGCGTGCCGCTGTCCGCGTGCGCCTTCTACACGGACTCGTATTCGGACCTGCCGGCGCTGGAGGTGGTGGGGCGCCCGGTGGTGGTGAACCCGGACCACCGCCTGCGCAGGGAGGCCCGGCGGCGGGGCTGGCCGGTGGTGGACTGGGGCGTGCCTCCTGGAGGCGCCACCCCGTCCGTCCCACCGTCGCCGCCGCTGGTGCCCTCCCCCGGCCCCTGAGGGCCGCGGTGGAGGCGCGTGCCGCGCTTCTTTCAGCGGCGCGGGGACACGAGCCGCATGGTGAAGGTGTAGTCCACGTTCACCGGACGGCCCTGGTACTGGATGGGCTTGTAGACGCGGGAGCGGAGCGCGTCGAGCACCGCCCGCTCCATGTGCTGCACCATCTTCAGGACGCGGCAGTTCTCCACGCGGCCCTTGTTGGTGATGGTGCAGCGCACCGCCACGAGCCCCTCCGCCTTGATGGCCAGCGCCTCGCGCGTGTAGGCGATGTCCCGGCCCTCCTCCAACAGCGTCGGCCGCTCCATGGCGTCGTTGAAGGGGATGACGGCGTTCGGGTTGATGGGCGCGAGCGCGCCGGTCGTCAGCGACGGCACCGCGAGGCTGCCCGCCGCGCTCACGGGAGCGGCGGCCGACGAGCCCAGCGCGCCCAGCGCTTTTTCCGTCGTCGTGGCGGGGACGGCGGCGGCGGTGGCCGGATTCGCCTGCATCATCACCGGCGCCGCCAGTCCACCCGGCGTCGCCGGGGCCACGTTCTCGAAGTCCTCGGGGGTGGAGGCGGTGGCCAGGTCCACGCGGCTCGGGCGCTCACCGCCGCCCCGGCGCCGGGTCAGCTTCTGGGACAGCACCACCTCTCCGGAGCCGCCCGTGATGAGGGTCTCCGTCTGGTAGCCCTCCAGCGCGAACGTCAGCTCCGCGGTGATGCTGCCCTCCTTGCCCAGCGGCAGCTCCATCACGAAGGGCGTCACGCCCTTCTCCTTGCCCTTGTAGTAGACGCGCGCGCCGGACGGCTGGCTCATCAGGCGGAAGCGCACCTTGCCCGGCGCGGGCGGCGCCGTGGGGGCTTC
>NZ_JBKGHJ010000293.1:0-10970 GCF_046520365.1 Corallococcus sp. 4LFB | reverse complement strand
GGCTCACCGGGCCTCCGGCCTCGAGCCCCAGCGTGGCCTCCAGGCGCGCCTCCGCCTCGTCGGGCGCGACCAGGTACAGCAGCGCGAACGACACGTCCTCGCGGCCCGTGGCGAGCGTCCGCAGGGAGTGCTCGCTGGCCTCGCGGACGGAGGCCGTGGGCGCCGCGGCCGTCTGCGCGCCCAGGTTGCGCAAGAGCCGCAGCCGGCGCTCGCTCAGGAGGCGCGAGGTCGTCTCCGCGCAAGCGCAGAAGATGCCGCCCACGCTCCCGTCCTCGCTCCAGAGCGGCGCGTAGGAGAACGTGAAGTAGGTCTCCTCCAGGTAGCCGTTGCGCATCAGCATCAGCGGGAAGTCTTCCGACCAGGTCGCCTTGCCCGTGTCGCGCACGCTGTCGAGCATGGGGCCGATGACGTCCCAGATTTCCCCCCAGCACTCCCGGCCGGGCGCCCCAGGAACTGCGGGTGCTTCGTCGCGCCGAGGATGGGCCGGTACGCGTCGTTGTAGAGGCGCGCGTATTCGGGGCCCACCAGATCTCGATGGGGTGCCTGGAGGCCAGGCACACGCTGACCGCGGTGCGCAGGCTCTGGGGCCAGTGCTCCACCGGACCGACCGGGGAGCTTGCCCAGTCGAACTCGCGCATGCGCGCCGCCATCTCCCCCTCCCCGGCGAGGACGAGGGCGCTGGGAGCGGCCATCAGGGGCGCGGAGCCTTCACGCTGCGTCATGTCGTTCCTCATGCCTTGGGCCAGGTGAAGTGGAAGGCGGCGCCCTGCCCCGGCGCGGAGTCCACCCAGGTCCGGCCGCCGCGGGTCTCGACGATCTTCCGCACCACGGACAGCCCGATGCCCGTGCCCTCGACCCGGTCGCGGCTCTCCAGCGTCTGGAAGATGCCCCAGATGCGCTCGTGGAACTCCGGGGCGATGCCCGCGCCGTTGTCGGTGACGGTGAACGCGTACTGCTCCCCCACGTCCCGCCACGTCACCTGGATGCGCGGATCCGGCCGGTGCAGGCGCGTGAACTTGATGGCGTTCCCGACGAGGTTCAGGAACACCTGCTGCAGCTTCACGCGCTCGGCGCTCACCGTGGGCGCCCCCGGCTGCACCGACACCCCCACCTCCAGCGGCGGGGCCAGCAGCTCCACCACCTCCTTGAGCAGGGCCCCCGTGTCCACGGGGCCCGGCTCGCTCACCTTGCCCGCGCGGGAATAGGTGAGGATGCCGTCGATGAGGGCCTCCATGCGGTGCACGCGGCCGTGCAGCCGCGCGATGAACTCCCGCGCCTCGGCGGTGAGGTTCTCACCCACCTCCTCCTTGAGCCACTCCGCCAGGTTCGCGATGCCGCGCAGCGGCGCCTTGAGGTCGTGCGAGGCCACGTAGGCGAATTGATCCAGCTCGCGGTTGGACTGCTCCAGCGCCTGGGTGAGCCGCATCAGCTCGCGGTTGCGCTCCTCCGCCTGCTGGCGGGCGCGCACCATGTCGGTGACCTCCACCGCGTGGGTCATGACGCCGAAGGACTCGCCGGTCTCGTCGAGGAGCGGCTGGTAGACGAAGTTGAAGTACGCGTCGTCCACCCGGCCGAAGCGCTCCACCCGCACGGGCACCTCGTTCCCGATGAAGGGCTGCTTCGTGGCGTACACCTGGTCGTAGAGCTCGAAGAGGCCCTGGCCCACCAGGTCCGGGAAGGCGTCCGGGAGGGTCCTTCCCACCAGGGGCCGGTTGCCCGCCACCTGGGCGTAGCCGGGGTTGACGACCTGGATGACGTGCTGGGGGCCGCGGGCCACCATGATGGCGGCGGGCGCCTGCATGAAGACCTGGGTCAGCCGGTTGCGCTCCAGCTCCAGCTGCTGCTCCAGGCGGTGCTGCTGGGTGATGTCGCGCAGGGTGAGGACCACGCCCAGCAGGGAGCGGCCCTCGGTGTAGACCGGGAGGGCGCTGCCCTGGACGCGCAGCTTGAGGCCCTCCGGCGTGAAGACGTTCCACACCTCGTTGATGACGCGCTCCCCGCGCCCGGCCCGCGCCGGGGGCAGCTCATCAGTGGAGAGCGGCGTGCCGTCCACCCGCTCCTGCCGGAAGTCCTGGGCGGTGAAGGGGGCGCCCACGCGCAGCCCCGGGTAGAGCGCCCGGGCCATGTCATTGAGGAAGGTGATGCGGCCCTCCGTGTCGAAGGTGAGCACCGCGTCGGCGATGTGGCCCAGCATCGCGATGCGCTCGGCCGCCAGCGCTTCGATGCTCCTGCGCGCCAGCACCTGCTCCGTGGTCTCCACCGCGTGCGCCATGATGCCGAACACGCTCCCGCTCGCGTCCTTCAGCGGCTGGTAGACGAAGTCCACGTAGAGGTCCTCCACCGCGCCGGTGCCCTTGCGGTCCAGGCGGATCAGCGCGTCGTGCGCGATGAAGGGCTTGCCGGTGGACCGCACGCTGTCCAGCAGCTCCAGGAAGCCCTGGTCCGCGATCTCGGGCAGGGCCTCGCGCACGGGCTTGCCCAGCAGCTCCCGGTTGCCCGTCAGCTGCTGGTAGAGCGGGTTGGACACGGTGAAGCGGTGCTCGGGCCCCTCCAGCACGGCGATGATGGCCGGGGCCTGCATGAAGACCTCGTACAGGCGCTCGCGCTCCGCCCGCGCCTCCGCCAGCGCACGGTCGCGCTCCTGGCGCGCCCGGACCTCCCGCGTCACGTCGAAGACGGAGACGAAGACGCCGCCCACCGCGCCGGACTCGTCGCGGACCGGGCTGTAGCAGAGCGTGAGGAAGAACTCCTCGGGGTGGCCGTGCGGCGCCAGCGGGTACATCCGCTCCTCGAAGTTGACCGTCTCCCCGTTGAAGATGCGCGGGTAGATGGTCTCGTTGATGTGCCACACCTCCGGCCAGCACTCCTGGTTGCCCTGCCCCAGGCCGCCGGGGTGCTTGCTGCCCATGAGCAGGCGGTAGCCGTCGTTGTAGAACTGGTAGAGCCGCGGCCCCCACAGGACGATGAGCGGGAACTGCGAGCCCAGCACCATGCTCACCGCGGTCTTCAGGCTCTGGGGCCAGTGCTCCGGGGGGCCCAGGGGATGCGCGCTCCAGTCCTTCTCCCGGTACAGCGCGCCGACCTCACCGCCGCCGAGGAAGAATGGGGCCGCCGCGTCCGTTGCTGGCTTCCACTGCGCGCTCATGTCAGGGCATCTCCACGAGGGTCCAGTACTTGTTGAGCGTGGCCATGACCTCCACGAAGTTGATGAACGTGACGGGCTTGAGCAGGTAGCCGGCGACGTTCAGGTTGTACGCGTCGATCTTGTCCCGCTCGTCCGCGGACGTGGTGAGCACCACCACGGAGACGGTGCGCAGCTCCGGATCCGCGCGCAGGACGCGCAGGAACTCCAGGCCGTTCATCTTGGGCAGGTTGAGGTCCAGCAGCACCAGCCGGCGCCCCTCGGGCACCTGGCCGGTGCGCAGCATCTCCAGGCCCTCCAGGCCGTTGGTGGCGACGTAGAGCGGGTTGGCGATGTGGTTCTTCTGGAAGGCGCGGCGGACGTTCATCACGTCCACCTCGTCGTCCTCGATCAACAGGATGTGCAGCGTTCTGTCGGAGGTGACGGCGGTCATTTGAGCCTTTCGTGCCTGCGCGGCATCGCGACTCAAGAGGAGCCCGAGCACGCCGGCATCTAGCGTTCGCTTCCGTGCGGAGATCAGGCACCTTCGGGCGACTGTCTGCTTTGCGACGCGCCCCTCCGCACGCCTGCTCGGGAGGGCGCCTGGGGAGTGTTGTCTGGCTTTCACTCCACGCCCATGGATTGAGGGCCTTCGCGCGGGGACGGTATGGCGGAGGACCCGGTGTGCGGTCCCCCTCCCCCATGGATGACGCCCAGAAGACGAAGGACGAGCTCCTCGCCGAGGTCCAGGGCCTGCGCAAGGCCCTGCGGCGGAACAGCGCCGACCTCGACCAGTTCACCTACGTGGCCAGCCACGATCTGCGGGCCCCGCTGCGCGGCATCTCCAACCTGTCCCAGTGGTTGGAGGAGGACCTGGGGCCGCAGGCGGGTCCGGAGGCGCGCAAGCACCTGGAGCTCCTGCGGGGGCGCGTGCAGCGGATGGAGGCCATGCTGGAGGGGCTGCTGGAGTACAGCCGCGCGGGCCGCGTCCGCCACGCGCCCGAGCCGGTGGAGGTGGACCGGTTGATCCACGACGCCATGGCGCGGCTGGCCCCCGGGGCCTCCGCGCGGCTGGAGACCGGCCCCGGGATGCCGGTGCTCGTCACGGAGCGCGAGGCGCTGGAGCAGGTCTTCCTGCACCTGCTGTCCAACGCCCTCAAGCACGCGGGCCGGGAGGACGTGCGGATCCGCGTGGAGGTGGCGGCCCGCTCCGCGCTCCATCACTTCTCCGTCGCGGACGACGGCCAGGGAATCGCGCCCCGGTACCACGAGAAGATCTGGAGCCCGTTCCAGACGCTCGTCTCACGCGACAAGGTCGAGGGCGCCGGCATGGGCCTGAGTGTCGTCAAGAAGCTCGTGGAGGGTCGCGGCGGCCAGGCCTGGGTCGAGTCGGCCGAAGGCGTGGGCACCACGGTCCACTTCACCTGGCCTGGCTCCGAGGAACGCCTCACGTGAGTGTCACCCCTGCCTCCCCTCTCTCCGTGGAAGTCCCCGCCATGACCGAGCACCTCCGGCTGCTGCTCGTCGACGACGACGAGGTGGACCGGCTCCTGGTCCAGCGACTCCTGGGCACGACCGGGCTGTCGGTGGACGTGGTGGAGGCCACGAGCGGGAGCGAGGCGCTGGAGCACCTGAAGGCGCGGCCCTTCGACGTCATCCTCCTGGACTTCTTCCTGCCGGGGGAGGACGGGTTCTGGGTGCTGCGCGAGCTGGGCAGCCGGGGCTCGCGCGCCCCCATCATCGTCCTCACCGGCCAGGGCAGCGAACAGACGGCCGTCGAGCTGATGAAGGCGGGCGCGTCCGACTACATCGCCAAGGGCCGGCTGTCCGCCGAGCGGCTGGGGCAGAGCCTGCGCCAGGCCATGCGGCTGCACCTGGCGGAGCAGCGGCACCGCGCGCTCGCGGAAGCCCTGCCGCAGATCGTCTGGACGGCGGGCCCCGACGGCCGGCCCGACTACTTCAACCGGCGCTGGTACGACTACACCGGCCTGCCCCACACGCCTTCCCTGGAGGAGAACGCGAGCGCGAGCCCCCTGCTCCTGCGGGGGGCCATCCACGCGGACGACGTGGTGGGCTGTCTGGGCAGGTGGAACGAGAGCCGCCAGGCGGGGGCGCCCTTCGAGTGCGAGGGGCGCATCCGGCGCCACGCGGACGGCACGTACCGGTGGCACCTCATCCAGGCCCTGCCGCTGCGCAACGCGCACGGCCGCATCCTCCAGTGGCTGGGCACCTGCACCGACATCGATGATCAGAAGCGCGCGGCGGAGACGCTGAGCTTCCTGGCGGAGGCGAGCACCATGCTCACCGCCTCGCTGGAGATGTCCGTCACGCTGGAGCGGCTGTCCGCGTTGATCCTCCCCCGGTTGGGGGACTGGTGCGCCGTCTACCTCCAGGACGGCGCCGGGCCCGTGCTCCAGGCGATGGTCGCCCACGCGGACCCCACCCGGGTGCCGCTGCTGCGCGAACAGCACCGGGCCTTCCCTCCGTCCGCCACCGCCAGCCACGGCGTCGCGCGGGTGCTGCGCACGGGGGTGCCGGAGCTGGTGCCCGAGCTCACCGAGGACGTCCTCGCGGAGGTCCTGGGGCCGCGAGGCGACGACGAACGGATCCGCCCGGGCTCGTGGATCATCGTCCCCCTGTGGGCGCAGCGGCGCGTCTTCGGCGCGCTGATGGTGTGCGCCTCCCGCTCCGGCCGCCGCTACGGCGCGCGGGACCTGGAGCTCGTGCAGGAGCTGGCGCGGCGGGCGGAGATCGCCATCGACAACGCGCGGCTGTTCGAGATGGCCAAGGCGGAGCACCTGGGCGCCGAGCAGGCCAACCGCGCCAAGGACGAGTTCCTGGCCGCGGTCTCCCACGAGCTGCGCACCCCGCTGATGGCGATGCTGGGCTGGACGCGGATGCTGCGCACCGGACAGCTGGGGCCGGAGAAGGCCGCGCGGGCCCTGGAGGCGGTGGAGCGCAACACGCAGGTGCAGACGCAGCTCATCGAGGACCTGCTGGACGTGTCGCGGATCATCACCGGCAAGATGCGGCTGGAGATCCGCCCGGTGAACCCCGCCGCGTTCATCGACGCGGCGCTGGACTCGGTGCGGCACGCGGCCGAGGCCAAGGGCGTCACGCTCTGCGCCGAGCTGCCCCCGGGCTCCGGCTCCATCCATGGCGACGCGGACCGGCTGCAGCAGATGGTCTGGAACCTGCTCTCCAACGCCATCAAGTTCACGCCCCGGGGCGGCCAGGTCACCGTGCGCCTGCGGTGGGTGGAGGGCCACGTCCTCATCGAGGTCCAGGACACCGGCCAGGGCATCCCCCGCGCCTACCTGGGGCAGATCTTCGAGCGCTTCTGGCAGGTGGACGGAAGCTCCACCCGGAAGCATGGCGGCCTGGGGCTGGGGCTGGCCATCGTGAGGCACCTCACGGAGCTGCACGGAGGCACCATCGAGGCGGCGAGCGAGGGCGAGGGGCACGGCGCCCTCTTCCGCTTGACGCTGCCGCTGTCCGTCGCGGCGGCGGCGCGCGGAAGCCCGCCCCTCCTCCAGACCCAGGCGCGCCAGGAGGCGCCGCCGCTCGCCCCGGGCGTGCTGGAGGGGTTGCAGGTGCTGGTGGTGGACGACGAGCCCGACGCGCTCGAGCTGCTCACCGTGGTGCTGGAGAGCCGGGGGGCCCGGGTCGTCACGGCCTCCAGCGCCCGCGCCGCGCTGGAGAAGCAGCAGGCCCACCGCCCCCACGTCATCGTCTCCGACATCGGCATGCCTGGAGAGGACGGCTACTCCTTCATCCGCAGGCTGCGCGCCCTGCCGCTGGAGCAGGGCGGCCAGACGCCCGCCATCGCGCTCACCGCCTTCGCGCGGATGGAGGACCGCACCCGGGCCCTGCTCGCGGGCTTCCAGATGCACGTGCCCAAGCCCATCGAGCCCGCGGAGCTGATCATCGTCCTCGCCTCGCTCACCGGGCGCCACCCGCCGGTGGACGAGCGGGTGCGGGGACGCTCCGCGTAGTTTGCTATGAAGCGCCCATGGCCTCGAATTCCGCTGATTCCCGCCCTGTCCTGAGGGCGGTCCTCAACGTCGTGGTGGGCTTCCTGGAGGTGCTGCGCGCGTTGCACCGGATTCCGTTCGACGCGGCCCGCTGGCTGCGGCTGCGCTACGTGTGGCTGAAGCCGCGGCCGGGGGACATCTACATCGCCACCTTCCCCAAGTCCGGGACGACGTGGATGCAGCAGATCGTCTACCAGCTCCTCACCCGGGGCCGGGGCGAGTACGAGCACATCCTCCAGGTGGCGCCGTTCCTGGAGGAGCTGATCCTCTCCCCCCGGGCCGAGCAGGTGCTGGATGGCCTGGAGACCCCGCGCATCCTGAAGACACACATGAAGTACGGCTTCCTCCGGCCGCCGCCGGACAGCCGCATCATCTACGTGACGCGCGCCGCGCCGGACGCGCTGGTGTCGCGCTACACGCACAACTGCGTGATGAGCGGCCTGCGCCTGGACTTCGACAGGTTCGTCCACAGGGTGCTGCGCAAGGACGAGTGGGGCCAGCACCTGGCCTCGTGGTGGCCGCACCGCGCGGACGCGAACGTGCTGCACGTGCGCTACGCGGACCTCGTCGCGGACCGCGAAGGCTGCCTGCGCCGCATTGGCGCGTTCCTGGGCGTGCCCGTGGCGGACGAGGACCTGCCGTTGCTGATGGAGAAGACGGGCTTCGAATACATGAAGCAGCACGACGCCCGGTTCGACCCGCGGACGGTGGTGTACGAGCCGCGGGAGCCGGGCTCCGGCTTCATCAACAAGGGCGGCGTGGGCCGGGGCAAGCCGGCGCTCAAGCCGGAGCACCGGGCCCGGCTGGACGCCCAGTTCCAGGCCGTCCGCCAGAAGCTGGGCATCACCGAGGACGCCATCTGAGCGCGGTGCGGGGAGCGGGCTTCAGTGCTTGCGGCGCTGGAGCTTGCGCAGGCCCGCGAGCAGCGCCTCGCCGTCCGGCGTGCCCAGGCCGGTGCACGCGTTCCACAGCGTCTCGTGGCTCGCGAAGTACGCGCCGTTGCCGCCCTGGGTGATGCGGCGGACGACGGGCTCGGCCTCGCTGACGAGCTTGTACAGCCGGGGGTGGAGGAAGCCCACGCGCTCCCCCAGCGCCTCGTTGAGGCGGACGACGAGCGCGGCCCACATCGGCGCGGCGGCGCTCGTGCCCGCGGCGACGCCCTGCTGGCCCTTGAAGACGATCTGATAGCCGGTGTGCAGGTCCGCGTTCGCCGCGACGTCCGGCACGCCCCGGCCGGTGCCGCGGGAGATGCTGAAGACGCCGTTCTTCCACGACGACGTCACCAGGTCGGGCACGCCCATGCCGCGCTGGTACAGCGGCAGCGCGTTCATGGTGCTGACGCCGCCGCTGCTCGCGCCCGCGGCCGTGGAGGTGTTGCCCAGCGCGCCCATGGACATCGCCTCACCCAGGCGGTTCCACACGCGCTCGTGGTGGAGCACGTCCCCCAGCGCCTCCAGCGTCGTGCCGCCGCAGCCCAGCACCAGCGCGCTCGCGGCCGGGTAGCTCGTCGCGGCGACGGTGATGGCGCCGGTGGGCGAGTGGCCGTTCACGGGCACCTGCGAGCCCAGGTCGCCGGACGCGGCGCACACGGTGATGCCCAGGAGCGCCGCCTCGATGAAGAGGCGCTCGAAGGCCACCTCCTCGCCCTGCTGGATGAGCGAGCCTTCGTAGAAGGACCAGCTGGTGGTCAGCACCGACGGCCGGTTCTCCCGGTCGCTGATGGCCTCCGCCAGGACGCGGTGGTAGTCGCGCAGGGAGTAGTCCTTGGAGCCCGCGTTGTAGACGACGACGCGCGCCCCCGGACACACGGAGGCCACCAGCTCCACGTCCATGGTGACCTCCGCGTTGGACGCGGTGTCGAAGCGCCCCGCCGTGTTCGGCCCCACGTTCACCACCGGCGCCGTGCGCTTCACGCCCACCGACTCCAGGGACCGGGCCAGGTCCTCTGGCGTGTAGCCGCCCGCCAGCTCGATGATGCCCACGCACTGGCCCTCGCCCGTGTTGCGGGGGTAGCGGTAGAGGTTCGCCACCTGGGGCGCCGTGTACGAGCGCACCCCGGCGTGCTTCGCCTGCTCCCGGGGCACGGGCAGCGCCGCGGCGTTGTGGGTGACGAGCGGCCGGGTGTCCAGCCCCAGCACCCACTCCGCCACGCCGTGCAGCGCGCGCGGCAGGGTCACCGGCTTCGTGTGGGTCAGGTAGGACGTGGGGCCGTGGGTGTAGCGCCGCAGGTCCACGCCGAAGGCCCTGCCCATCGCCGCCGGGGTCCCCTGGAGGACCACGTAGCCCCGGGCGCGGTGCTCGGACACGACGCGCAGCGCGTGCTTCTTCGCGAAGGCGCGCACGGTCTTCAGGTGCTTCGGGTCCGTGCCGTACTTCGCCTCGAACGCGTCGTGGGTGAGCGGGCGGCGCGGGGGATCCGCGCACAGCTGGGCCACCGTGGGCAGCGGCGAGCCGTGGCGCAGCAACAGGGTCACCTCCACGGTGCCGGTGGCGGCGCGGCTCCGCAGGGGGGGATGCACGGACTCCGGGGACACACGCGCGCTCTGCGACAGGGGGAGACGGGCCATGCGCGGCGTTCTACCACGCGCGGTCCGGGCACCCGGAAGCCGGGGCGGGCCGTAGGCACTGGCGCGGGCCCCGGCTAGGCTCGCCCGCCTGCCCATGGACCGAGTCCTCCGCATCAAGCCCCACCTGCGCGCCGAGGTGCTCGACGCGCGGCGCGTGTTCCTCGTCGGGGAGCGCGCCCAGTTCCTGCTGGAGGGCGAGCTGCACGCGAGCATCGTGCCCCTGCTGGATGGCCAGCGCACCGTGGCGAACGTCATCGCCGCGCTGGCGGGGCGGGCCTCCGCGCCGGAGGTGCTCTACGCGCTGTCGCTCCTGGAGGAGCGCGGGCACGTGGAGGAGGCGCATGACGTCTTCGACGCCAGCGTCGCCGGCTTCTGGGAGTCGCTGGGCGTGGGCGCGGCGGTCGCGGCGGGGCGGCTCTTGGACATGTCCGTCGCGGTGCGCGCCGTCGACGGCGAGGACGGGGAGCGGCTGGCGGAGGCGCTGCGCGACACCGGCCTGGACGTGCGCGAGGACGCGGACCGCCACGTGCTGCTGGTGGACGACTACCTGTCGCAGGAAGCGCTCCGGCTGGCCCGTGCGGCCCGGAGCGCGGGCGCCGCGTTCCTCCCGCTGAAGGTGTCCGGCACCGCGTGCCATGCGGGCCCGGTGGTGGGCACCGGCGAGCGCGCCTGCTGGACGTGCCTCACGGCGCGGCTTTTGGACAACCGCCCCATCGAGAAGTACCTCGCGCGCAAGGGCATCCCACCGCAAGCCACCCGCCCGCCGCGCACCGGCCTGCCCACCACCGCGCAGGCGGGGCTGTCCTTCGCCGCGGCGCTCGTGGCCCGCTGGGTGGTGGACGGGGCCACCGACGGGGGCCAGACGCGGCTGTGGACGCTGGACTTCGCCACCTGGAAGCTGGAGTCGCACGCGGTGACGCGGCGGCCGCAGTGCCCGGAGTGCGGCCGATCCCACTGGATGGAGGCGCGCGCGAAGGCGCCCCTGGAGCTGGCCTCGCGCCCCAAGCGCTTCACCGGCGACGGCGGCCACCGCATCCTCACCCCCGAGGAGACCTGGGAGCGCCACCGCCACCTCATCAGCCCGGTGACGGGCGTGGTGAGCGACCTGCGCGCGGTGCCGGGCGACGCGCCCCTGGGCCACATCCACTCCGCCGTCTTCCGCGTGTGTCCCTGGACGGACGCGCCGGCCTCCGACGACTTCCACCGCGTGGCCAGCGGCAAGGGCCGCACGGAGGCCCAGTCCCGCGC
>NZ_JBKGHJ010000292.1:0-10991 GCF_046520365.1 Corallococcus sp. 4LFB | reverse complement strand
CGGGCGGGAAGCTGACGTCCGGCTACGACCTGGTGGCGCGGGCGCTGGGGCTGGAGCGGCGCGTGCTGCTCGCGGACCTGGTGCTCACGGGCGAGGGCGCTTCGACCGGCAGACGTCCATGGGCAAGGGCCCCGTGGCGCTCGCGAGGCTGGCGCGCGCGCAGGGCACGCACGTGGTGCTCTTCGCGGGCATCGTGCAGCGGGACAACGGCCCCGAGCTGTCCCTCTTCCGCGAAGTGGTGGAGCTGAGCAGTCAGGCCCGCCCCGGTGCCAGCGCGCGGGAGACGCTGCGCGAAGCCACCGCGAAGTGGGCCCTCGCGCGCCTGGGCCGGTAGCCCCCAAGCAACGTCACGGCGGCCGCCAACAGCCCGGCACCGCGAAGCCACGCGGCGTCTCCGTCCGCGCTACGGCTCCAGCGGATCCGTCGTCCTCACCACGCGCATCCCTGCGGCGCGGAAGCCCTCCAGCGACTCCTTCGCCACGCGCGGGAAGTCCAGCGCCGCGGGCAGCGGCTGCAACGGAGGCGCGGGCACGGGGCTCATCGCGTCCTCCAGGATGTGGATGCGCTGGAGCTTCGATTTGTCCGTGCGCTCCAGGTACTGCTGAAGGTCGCGCAGCGTGGACAGCACGCAGTGCGAGCTGGCCTGCCCGAAGACGTACACGCGGTCGAACGACAGGAGGTGCTCCATCAGCCGCGCGTTGAACTCGCCCACGCGCTGCCCCTTCACCTCCGTCACCTCCGGCGCCATCACGGAGTAGTTCTCCGTCAGCGGGTGCTCGCCCTTCAGCTCGAAGTGCGTGGGCGTGTCCCGCACCAGCGCGTGGAAGAGGCTCGCCTCGTACATCGCCGGCACCAGCGCGTGGCTCTGTCCGCCCAGGAGCGCGTGGTACGGCCAGATGGTCAGCACGTACCGGCCGCTCGCCTCCAGCCCCTCGCAGTACGCCAGGCTCTCCTCCGGATGGCGCGTCGCCCTCCAGCGGCCCTCCCGCACGTCCTTCGCGGTGATGACCGTCATGGGCGCGGGCGGGCGCCCTTCCGCGTCCTTCCACCAGGCAGGATGGAAGATTTGAAAGGCCCGGTGCGTGTCCAGCGAGAACACGAGCCCCGTCAGCCGGTCCAGGTGCGTGTACAGCCAGCGCAGCGTGCGCTGCGTGTCCTCCACCGCGCCCGGGACGAAGAGGCTCGCGCCCGGCGTGCAGAAGGCCACCTGCGCGTCGATGCCGAACGCCGCGATGCGGACGGTGTCCTCGCGGGCCGGACGCACTCGGTGCTCGGCCGCGTAGCGGTAGGCCTCCTGGGAGACCTCCGCCACGCGCTCCAGGTAGAGCTGGCCGACGCGTGCGTCGTCGTGGAACCGGGGTGGGGGCAGCGCCATGGCGTCTCTCCAGGCCCGGAGAGAACGCCGCGCCTGTCGCGTCAGCGGCCCTGCGGGAAGTGGCGCCGGGTGAGGGACTCCACCAGCGCCTGCGTGGTGGCAGTGTAGCCGATGCGCTGCTCCTCCGGCGTCAGGCCCTCGAAGCCCACCAGCGACGGCGCGGACGCGGACGCCTCCATCAGCGGGAAGTAGCCCTGCGGCGTCGCCTCCCCCGCCTGCCCCACCAGCCCCAGCGGCCCCGTGCCCGTGCGGCGGCGGAACAGCACGGGCGTGCCCGGCACGCTCTGCTTGCCCTCCGCCAGCTCGTTGCCGAACTTCATCACCGGCGTCGCGCCCGAGCACGACAGCTTGTAGATGGCCGCCACCCGGTCGCGCGTCAGCGCATGGGACATGGTGCGCGCCACGATGTGGCCGCCGTAGCCGTAGAACTGCGTCGTCGGCTCCCAGCCCACCTGCTTGCGCAGCTCCTCGAACTCGCGCGTCATCTGCGCGTCCAGGCCGTCCTCCAGGATGATGACCGGCTTGATGCCCAAGTCGCGCGCGCGCGTCACCGCGTACAGGTACTGGAGCTTCTTGTTCCCGGAGTCGAACCGGATGGAGTCCCCGCCCTGCGGCTCCTCGGAGATGAGCTTGAACGCCGCCGGGATGCCCGACGTCAGCGTGTCGAAGGTGTCCAGCAGGTAGCTGGAGCGCTGCGGCCGGCGCTCGTGCATCGCGCGGAAGGCCGCGTCGTCGGAGCCGTAGCGCTGCACGTGCTCGTGGCCCATCGTGCCCACGGGAATCATCCCCAGCTCGCGCGCGCCCTCCACGTTGCTCGTGCGCTGCACGCCCGCCTCCTGGCACGCGCGCAGGGCCAGCGCGTGCTGCTCCAGGCAGGTCGCCGCGCGCAGGCCCACCTCGAAGATGCGCGAGGGGTCCTCCACGACGTCCACCAGCTCCTTCACCTGCGCCCGCACGCGCTGCAGGTAGGCCTCCGAATCCACCCGGATGGACACGGCCCGCACGCCCACCTGGTCCAGCGTCTCCAGGGCGATGCGCTTCTCCTCCTCGCACGACACCGTGGCCAGCGTGCGCGCCAGCGCCTCGCGGTCCTGCAGCGCCTGCGTGGCCACCTGGACGCGGTAGTTGAGCTGCAACAGCAACGGCTCCAGCCACGACACCAGCGCGGAGGGGCCGGTGAGGGTGAGGATGGGCTCGCGCGGCAGGAACAGCGCGCCCCGCGGAACGGCGCGCACGGACAGCCGCTCCTTGCGCAGGATGGCGGCCTTGAAGCCCACGCCCATCTCGTAGTCGTGCCGGGCGAGGAACGCGTAGTCCTCCGCCCGCGGCTCCGGCAGGAGGCCGCGGACCCAGGCCTCCAGGTCCAGCGGCATCACCTGGGGACCGCCCTTGCGGTGCGAGTAGTAGAACGTTTCCTTCCGCAGGGGCCAGCCGGCCTCCGCCATGCTGAACTTGTAGCCATCCGTGGCGAGCAGGGACTGGGGCATCGGGAAGCGACTCCTTATCGTTGACCCCGAGACTATGCGTGCCTCCCACCCGGCACCTAGGGCCAAGGGTTCCGACGGATGCGGGAAACCACGGGTGGCCTGTCACCCGCCTTTCCTCCTAGAACAGACACATCGCGGTATGCGCCGGATGAGACAGGTCCGGTTAAGCTGTCACGACACACAACGAAGCAAGGTGCCCATGCCCGCAGAGAACGAGACGCAGAAGGTCGAAGCCGTACTGCGCGAACATGCGATGAGCTACCCCGGCGCCCACGAGGACTTTCCCTGGGGCCACCGCGCGATGAAGGTCAATGACAAGACCTTCCTCTTCATGACCGTCGACGCGAGAAGCTGAACCTCTCCGCCAAGCTGCCCGAGTCCAAGGACGCCGCGCTCACGCTGCCCTTCACCGAGCCCACCGAGTACGGCCTGGGCAAGAGCGGCTGGGTGACCGCCCACTTCGACGAGGCCTCGCAGGTGCCGGTGCCCGTCATCAAGGCGTGGATCGACGAGAGCTACCGCGCCATCGCGCCCAGGAAGCTCGTGGATCAGCTCCCCGCCCGGGGCACCGCCGTCCCCGGCCCCGCCGCGAAGCCGTCCAAGGCCGCCGCGGGCAAGAAGGCCTCCACGCGCCGGCCGCGGCCCCGGTGAAGAAGGCCGCCAAGAAGGTCGTGGCCAAGGTGAAGACCGTGGCCAAGAAGGCCGCCGCCCGCGTGAAGACCGTGGCGAAGAAGACCACCAAGAAGGTCGCGAAGACGGCCTCCGCCGCCAAGGCCAAGACGGCGCGCAAGCCCGCCGCTCCGGCCCGTGGCAAGCGCCCCCGCCCCTCCGCGCCCAAGCGCGCCCGCCGCTCTTAAGGCCGCACGCACGACACCGCGCGGAAAGGGGGCCCCGGGCCGCTCCCTTCCGCGCGTCAGGACTTCCAGCAGCGGCTGACTTCCGCCCCGGGTGCCACGGCCCGCCGAGCCCCTGGAGGCCGGAGCCCTGGCCGCGGGAGCCCTGGCCGCGGGAGCCCTGGCCGCGGGAGCCTTGCGACGGGCGGACGGCGCGGACTTCTTCGCCGGCTTCGCCTCCGGCTCCACGAACAGCTTGTCGTAGTCGCGCATGCTGCGGCGGATGACCTCCATGGCCTCCTGCCGGTCGTAGACCTCCGCGATCTCCACGCTGCGCTTTCCCTCACCCGGAATCTGCTTGTAGGTGAGGAAGTAGTGCTTCAGGCGGTCCAGCAGCGGGCGCGGCAGCTGCGCGATGTACTGGAGCTCGCCGTAGACGAGGTCCGACTCCAGCACCGCGATGATCTTGTCGTCGGCCTCGTTGCCGTCGATCATCCGGAAGCCGCCCACGGGCACCGCGTGCACCAGCAGGTTGCCGTTGGAGACGACCTTCTCCGTCAGCACGCAGATGTCGATGGGGTCCCCGTCGCCGTGGATGTCCTTGTGGCCGGTGCGCTCCGCGCAGCGCTTCGCCACCTGCTCTCCGCAGTACGTGCGCGGGATGAAGCCGTAGAGCGTGGGGCACTGGCTGCTGAAGCGCTGGGGCCGGTCCAGCATCAGGATGCCGGACTCCTTGTCCAACTCGTACTTCACGGCGTCCGTGGGGACGATCTCGATGTACGCGGTGACGACTTCAGGAGCTTCCGACCCGGGCGAGATGCCATGCCAGGGATGGGACTGGGACGTGGTCTGGGTGCTCTTCTTCATGGAGTGTCTCCCGAGCGCTGGCGCGCCTCGGCGTACAGGCCGGCCACCGCTGCTTCCAGGCGGCGCGTGAGGGTATCCCGGTCCGCCAGCGTCAGCCCCTGCGTGGGCACCGGCTGGCCCACCACCAGGGCCACCCGCTGGCCCCACTGGATGGCCCGGCCGCCCTTGGGGAGGATGAGCCGCGTGCCGGAGATGGCCATGGGGACGACGGGGACCTGCGCCTGGATGGCGAGCGTGGCGGCGCCCTTCTTGAACGGCCGCAACTCCCCATCCGGGCTGCGGGTGCCTTCCGCGTAGAACAGCACGCTGACCCGCTCGCGCAGCGCCGTCACGGCCTCCTGGAGCCGGGCCCGGTCGTCCGCGCCGCCCGTGCGCTGCACGGGGATGTTGCCCGCCACGCGCATGGCCCGGCCGAACACGGGCACCTTGAACAGCTCCGCCTTGGCGACGTAGCGCGTGTGCTTGTCGATGTGCGCGAAGTTCACCATCGCGTCGAAGTGCGACTGGTGGTTGCTCACGAAGACGACGTTGCCGTCCTTCGGGATGTTCTCCAGGCCGAAGGCTTCGTGCCGCACGCCCGCGGCCGCGAGCGCCGAGCGCCCCCAGGCCTCGAGCACCTTGTCCGCCGCCGGGTGCTGCTTCAACCCGGACAGCACCGTCACCGTCGCGGACGTCAGGCCCGTGAGGCCCACCGCGGCCGAGCCGGCGAACACCGTCTGGAGCACCTTGAGCATCAGACGAACCCGTGCGCGGGGAACAGGAGGACGTCCTCGATGCGCTGGACCCCGAGCAGCAGCATCAGGATTCGGTCGAGCCCCACGGCGATGCCCGCCGAGGGCGGCATGCGGCCCACCGCCTCCAGGAAGCGCTCGTCCAGGGGATACACGGCGCGGCCCAGCTTGCGGCGCAGCTCCTGCTCCTCCACGAGCCGCGCGCGCTGCTCCGCCGCGTCCGTCAACTCGGAGAAGCCGTTCGCCAGCTCCAGCCCCTTCGCGTACAGCTCCACGCGCTCCGCCACGCGGCCGTCTCCGGGCTTCAGCCGGGACAGCGCCGCCATGGACGCGGGGTACTCGATGAGGAAGGTGGGCCGCTCGTGGCCCAGGCCCGTCTCCACCTTCTGCAGGAACAGGTGGAAGAAGACGTCGTCGAAGGACGTCGCGTCGCCGGTGCGCACGCCCGCGCCTTCCGCCGCGCGCTTGAGCGACGCGCCGTCCGCGTGCACGTGGAGGTCCACGCCCGTGGCGCGTAGCACCGCGTCGCGCACCGTCACCCGCTCGTAGGGCGTGCGCGTGAAGAAGGCCGGGTCCGCGCCGGGCTCCCCGTCCTTCGCGTCCGCCGCCGCCCGGCCCGCCTGGGCCAGCGCGCCCTCCAGGTCGTCCATGATGGCGTGGTAGTCCGCGTGCGGCCGGTAGAACTCCAGCAGCGTGAACTCCGGGTTGTGCGTCTGGGACACCTCGCCATTCCGGAAGACCTTGCAGATCTGGAACAGCGGCCCGGCGCCTTGAGCGAGCAGGCGCTTCATCGCGTACTCGGGGCTGGTGTGCAGGTAGAGCGTGCGAGCCCTGCCCAGCTCCGTCTCCGGGACGAAGGGCGTCTCGAAGGGGGAGATGTACGGCTCCATGCCGGGGGTGGGCACGAGCAGCGGCGTCTCCACTTCCAG
This sequence comes from Corallococcus sp. 4LFB, assembly GCF_046520365.1. NCBI lineage: Bacteria > Pseudomonadati > Myxococcota > Myxococcia > Myxococcales > Myxococcaceae > Corallococcus > Corallococcus sp. 4LFB. The sequence continues at coordinate 4,769 of NZ_JBKGHJ010000292.1, read as the reverse complement.
GTAACCCTGGCCGGCGAAGAACTGACGCAGGGCGGAGTAGAGGCCCTGGCGTCCTCGGGCCGCCCGCCATGGGTTTACGTTGGGCATCGGCAGGTCGGAAGTAACATGGGCGGCCCATGTCCCCAAGGATTCCGTCCCTCCTCGCCGCCGCCGTGTGTTTGCTGAGCGCCTGTCACAAGGCGCCCCCGGTGATGGTCCCCCCTCCCAGCGAGGAAGAGCAACTGACCGGGGAGGTGAACGACCTCTCCGCGGAGGCCGCCCTCCTCCTGGAGGAGCAGCACCGGCTGGTCTGGGACTACTGGACCGAAGGCAAGGCGGTGGACATCGCCGCCACCTACAGCGGCAAGCAGGGCCTCTTCAGCCTGGAGAACCTGCGCCGCATCGACCGGCTCCGGCACCTGACGAAGGACCCGCGCGAGCTGCGCGCCCTCACCGCGCTCCACGGCCACTTCGCCGGTGAGTTCCTGGCGCGCGAGCTGGCCGAGTACAACGACGCGTCCGCCAACCTGGAGGCGTCACTCAAGCTGAGCGTGGACGGGCGCGAGGTGCGCTACCACGACCTGGAGCGGCTGCTCGCCAACGAGAAGAGCGCCCTCAAGCGCAAGGCGCTCTACGCGGCGGCCACGCCCGCGCTCACCCGCCTCAACCAGACGCTCCTGCGCCGCGAGGCGAAGACGGGGGAGCTGGTGAAGCAGATGGGCTTCGAGTCCTACGAGGCCTTCGGCAGCGAGCTGCGGCAAGCGGACCTGGAGCGGCTGGCGCAGCTGGCGGAGGAGGTGCTCCAGGCCACGCAGGAGCCGTACCGCCTGGTGATGGAGCGGCTCGCCCAGCGCGAGCTGGGGCTGCCCTTGGCGCAAATCACGCGCGCGGACATCCCGCGCCTGTTCCGCTCGCGCGAGGTGGAGGACGCGTTCCCCAAGGGCGAGTCGCTGGCGAAGGCGCAGGCCACCGTGGCGGGGCTGGGCATCGACCTGGGCGCGCTGCCCAACGTGAAGGTGGACGCGCGCGACCTGCCGCAGAAGAACCCGCGCCCGCTGGCCATGGCGGTGAAGGTGCCGTCCGACGTGCGGCTGTCCTTCAAGCCCGGCACGGGCGTGCTGCACCAGGGCCGCGTGCTGCACGAGGTGGGGCACCTGCTCCACACGGCCTTCACGCAGGAGGCGCGCTTCGAGCTGGCGCGGCTGGGCACCCCCACCGTGGGCGAGGCGTACTCCGCCCTCTTCGAGGACCTGCTGGAGGACCCGGTGTGGCTGGAGGAGAACGCGGGCGTGCTGGGGGACGCGGACAAGCGCGCCCGGTACCTGGCGACGTCCAGCGCGCACAAGCTGTACCTCATCCGCCACGCGGCGGGCCGGCTGCTCTACCAGCTGGAGCTGCACCGCCGCACGGACGTGGATCGCGCGAGCTGTACCGCGCGCTGATGGCGCGCACCGGCGCCATGCCCATGACGGAGGACGACGTGGCCCGCTACCTGGTGGACCAGGAGGACTTCTACCAGTCCGCCGACAGCTTCCGGGCGTGGTTCCTGGCGGGGCAGCTCCAGGGACAGCTGAAGGCGCGCTTCGGCCCGGCGTGGTGGCACGCCCCGGAGGCGGGCGCGTTCCTCAAGGAGCTCTGGGCCCGGGGCACCGCGCCCTCCGCCCGCGAGCTGACGCAGGCGATTGGCGAGAACGGCCTCGCGCCGGACGTGCTGCTGCTGCGCCTGAGCACCACGCTCCAGGTGCCCATGAAGCTGGACCTGCGCCGGCTGGACGACACGCCCGCGCCGCCCGCGCCCGCGTCACCCGCGACGACGCCCACCTCGGGGCCGCAGCAGCTGCCCCGCGCGCGGCGGCGCCGCTGCCCTCCTAGGCCACAGGCCCCGGAGGGCCCTTCCCGTCCCCGCCGGTTGCACGTAGGGTCCGAAGCCATGGTGTCCGTGAAACAGCTCCGCCCCTTCGCGGAGGCCTCGCTGGAGTCCTTCCGGGCCGCGTCCGGCTCCGTGGCCCTCATCCAGCAGCCGGTGGAGGCCGCCTTCAAGTCCGTGGTGGCCTCCGGCATGACGGGCATGCGCACGGTGGGCATGGCGCACCGCTCGCGCATGGGGGAGCGGCTGCTCGCGATGCTGCGCGACTTCGACAACCTGGAGGTGCACTTCCTCCAGCCGAACCAGGACGGCGAGGAGTTCACCGTGGGCCGCACCGACGCGTGCGACCTGATAGTGCCGGAGCCCTCCGTCTCCCAGCACCACGCCACCCTGCGCTGGAACGCGGGCGCCGGGGACTTCTCCGTGCGCGACGCCCAGTCCATGAACGGCACCTTCATCAACGGCGCGCCCCTGGGCTTCAAGGCCCAGGTGATGCTCCACGACGGCGCCACGCTGGCCTTCGGCGACGTGCAGTTCCTCTACCTGCGCGCGGAGACGCTGCATCAACACCTGCGCCTCGCCGTGCCCGGCACGCCCGCCCCCTGAAACGCGCGAAGGCCCCGCCTCCCACGCTCCGGGAGACAGGGCCCTCACTTCACTTCAAGGTCCGCGCGGGACTACAGCAGCTTCATCAGCTCCGCGCGCTTGGCGTTGTACTCCTCGTCGGAGAGCACGCCCGCGTCCTTCAGCTCCTTGATCTCCTTGAGCCGCTGCGCCGGGCTGCGCGTGTCCGCCGGAGCGGCCGCCTGCGCGGGCTCCGCGGGGCGCTGCTGCTGCTGCTGCTGGTTCTGCTGGTTGGCGAACATCTGCGCCATGCCGAACCCCATGCCCATGCCCATGCCCTGCATGGCGCCGTCGGAGCCGCCACCGCCCTTGGCCATGCCCTCGGACGCGCCGAGCATCGCCTGGCCTTGAGCGTACTGCTGGAAGCCGCCGGCCAGCCGCGAGTACGCGACGTCCTTGGACAGCTTCTTCAGGGTGATTTCGTCCTCGGGCTTGATGCTGACGACGAAGTTGCCCATGCGGACGATGGTGAGGCCGTAGGAGTCCACGTGCGGCTTGAGGCCGGCGAGGATCTCCTGCTCCATCTCCTCCACGTAGGCGCCGCTCGTCACGTCCAGGAGCGGCCACTTCTTCTTCACCAGCAGCTCGGCGGTGCGGTCGCGCGTCACCTTGAGCACCTGGCCCTTGAACCAGCCCAGGAACTCCTCGTTGGAGGCGCGGCCCATGCCGACCAGGCCCACCACCAGCTTCTCCGGCTCCGTCACGCGGATGGAGAAGTCGCCGTACACCATGGTGCCGATGCCCAGGCCCGTCTCCGGGTCGCGCACGTCACCGATGGGGCCGCCGAACTTCACGCCCGTGTGCTCGCGGTTGGAGACGAAGAAGATCTCCGCCATGAACATGTTGCCGCCGGTGAAGCCCTCCAGCAGGCGCGACAGGAACGGGATGTTGTTGGTGTCCAGCGTGTGGCGGCCGGGCCCCAGCTTCCCCTCCACCTTGCCGTCCTTGACGAACAGCGCCACCTCATCCGCGTCCACGGTGAGCTGCGTCTTCATCCGGACGTTCTTCTCCGGATACTTGTAGACGATCTCACCCTTCGCGCTGTCCGCGCGGGCGATGAAGTTCCGCTGCGCCTCGCCCTTGATGCTGTCGAAGATCCCCATGTCTGTTTCAGCGCCTCCGTGGCCGCCTGGGCGGCAGGTCTTCAAAGCTTCGTATCCCCAACCCCTAAATGCGGGGCCGCCAGCGCGAAAGCGCCACCGCGCTTCCCCCGGCATCCTCCCCTGGAACATACCAGCTTCACGGGCGCCTGCCCGTCCGGCCGGCTCCCTGGCAGTCCACTCTCCAACCCGCCAGTGACTCAACCCCAGCGGCTGACCAGACGTTCCCGGTCCAGCAGCCGGATGCTGGCCCACAGGAGGACGAAGTCCAGCACCAGCACGACGGCCCCCTGGATGGCGTAGTAGCCCAGGCCCGCCTTGAGCACGCCCGCCACCTGCCCGCCCACCAGTCCCACCAGCGGCAGCACCACCAGCGCGGACAGCTGCTGCGCCATGCGCGCCTCGCTCACCCGGGCGGAGATGAGCACCGCGACGCCGTTGCCGAAGAAGGCGAACAGCGGCGCGAGCACGAACACGCCGAAGCCCCACAGCGCGTTGGGCATCAGCGGCGCGCCCACCAGCGGCCACGCCACCCAGTCCACGCCCACGCAGAACAGGGCGAAGGCGAACCAGGTCATCATCACCGCGGGCACCAGCGCGGCCAGGCTCTTGCCCGCCACCAGCTCCGCCGCGGACACGGGCGACGCGAGCAGCGGCTCCAGCGTGCGCCGCTCCTTCTCCCCCGCCACGCTCTGGGACGCGATGAGGATGGGGATGAAGACGGGCATCACCAGGAACATGCCGAACCAGTCCGTGAGCGACTTGTCGATGAGGAAGCGCGCCGCGCTCGCGCCCAGGGGCAGCGTGGGGTCGTAGAAGAGGGCCACCGTGCGCAGGTCGGAGTGGTCCGGCTGCCGCACGTACGTCCACACCACGCCAATGGGCACCGTCACCATCACCAGCGGCAGCACCGCCATGGACAGCAGCAGGCCCACGTTCTTGCGCAGGTCCAGCGAGTCCTTCCAGAACACCGCCAACGCGCGTCGCGGCCGGAAGGCCATGCTCACGTCTCCTCTTCCCGAAGCAGGTCCAGGTACACCTCTTCCAGCGGCCGCTGCGCGGGCACCACGCTGTGCACGCGCGCGCCCGCGCCCACCAGGCACGCCACCACGTCCGGCGCCTGCGCCTCGTCCGCCACCATCACCCGCAGGCGGCCGCCCTCCACCAGCACGTTGGGCGTGAACGGCAGCGCCGCCAGC
>NZ_JBKGHJ010000291.1:0-11010 GCF_046520365.1 Corallococcus sp. 4LFB | reverse complement strand
CACCAGCGCCTGGTAGCCCGCGGCCTCCGCGCGGCGGATGAGCGCCGTCGTCACCGCGCGCTCGCGGAAGCAGTACACCTGGAACCAGAGCGGCCCCGTCGCGGCGGCGGCCACGTCCTCCAGCGTGCGGCTGGCCATGGTGCTCACCACCATCAGCCCGCCCAGCGCCCCGGCCGCCCTCGCGGTGGCCACCTCGCCGTCCGGATGGGCCAGGGCCTGGTACGCCATGGGCGCCACGCCCAGCGGGTGCGAAAGGCGCGTGCCCAGCAGCTCCACGGAGGTGTCGCAGCGGGCCACGTCCACCAGCACGCTGGGGCGCAGCCACCACGCGTCGAAGGCCCGCCGGCTGTCGCGCAGCGAGCACTCGTCGTCGCTGCCGCCGAACACGTAGTCGAAGACGTCCGCGGGCAGCCGCGCGCGGGCCTGGTCTTCGTACGCGTCCAGGCAGAGGGGGCGCGCGGCGGGGGCCGTCACGCCTGCGCCCGGGCGTAGTCGCGCTCCACCGCCTCGAAGAGGGCGCGGATGTTGGCGCCGCCGAAGCCCCGGGCCTCCTGGCGCTGGATGACCTCGAAGAAGAGCGTCTGCTTCGGGTGCTCGGAGCGGGTGAACGTCTGCAGCAGCGTGCCCCACGCGTCGCGGTCCACCAGGATGCCCAGCTCGCGCAGGGGCACCAGGTCGAAGTCGAGCGCCCCCAGCCGCGCCTCCAGCCGCTCGTAGTACGGCGCCGGAATCTCCAGGAACCGCGTGTGCCGCCGCAGCTCGCGCACCACCCCCACGATGTCCGCCGTCAGCAGCGCGATGTGCTGCACGCCCGGGCCGCCGTTGCGGCGCAGGAACTCGCCAATCTGCCCGGGGTTCTCCGCGGACAGCGGCTCCTGGAGCGGCAGGATGATGCGCGTGGACGGGCTCTGCACCACCTTGGAGTTCATCCCGCTCTGGCGCGTGTGGACGATCTCCTCGTGGGACTGATGGAAGCCGAAGACGTGCTGGTAGAAGCGCACCGTCGCGTCCAGCGTGCCCGGCTCCAGGCAGATGGCCAGGTGATCCAACCCGGAGAACGGCGCCGGCGGCAGCGCCCCCACGGCCTCGCACGGCACCAGGCCCGGCGGCAGGAACGCGCCCACCGCCGCGTCGGACTGGATGAACGAGTGCACCAGGTCCCCCACTGTCGCCACGGTGGCCTGGTGCATGCTCCGCCCCTCCCCGTCCAACCCCTTCACCGGCTCGCGCAGGGGCCGGGCCCCGCGCTGGGTGACGTGGCCGAAGGCGCCCACCGCGTCCTTCGTGCGCAGCGCGATGTCCCGCACGCCGTCGCCGTGCCGCTCCACGAAGCCAGCGGCCACGTCGTCCGCGGTCAGCCCCTGCGTGAGCAGCAGCCGCAGCGTGCCCTGCTGCAACAACACGGAGCGCCGGCCCGCGAGCCCCGTCTCCGGGCCCCCTTCCGCGACGCGGCGGAAGCCCATGCGGTCCGAGTAGAAGCCCGCTGCGCTCGAGACGTCGGCGACGCACAGCTCGACGTACTCGATATCCTCGAAAAACATGAGTTGGGCCCGTTCCGGTGAAGTCAAAACTCCTTGGATGGTAAATGATTCAGGGGACAGCGGGATCCCCCTTTCTTCATCCGTCCTGGAGTTGTCCGGTGTCGCCTCCCGGGCCGGCCGGAGGGCGGGCTAGGCGGCGCTCGCGGCGGGGGCCAGCAGCCCGCGGTCCCTCAGCGTGTCGAGGATGCGCTCCAGGCCGGCCTCCACCGTCTCCGCGTCGGAGCGGACGGTGACTTCAGGGGACTCGGGCGGCTCGTACGGGTCCGACACGCCGGTGAAGTGGGGGATCTCCCCGGCCAGGGCCTTCTTGTAGAGCCCCTTCACGTCGCGGGCGATGAGCGCGTCCAGGCTGGCCTGGACGTAGACCTCCAGGAACGGGATGCCGGCCTGGGTGGCCAGGGCGCGCACCTCGTCCCGGGAGCTCTTGTACGGCGAGATGGCCGCGGTGATGACGCCCACCTCGTGCTTGGCCAGCACGCGCGCCACGTAGCCGATGCGCCGGACGTTCTCCTCGCGGTCCGCGCGGCTGAAGCCCAGGCCGCGGGACAGGTACGTGCGCACCTCGTCCCCGTCGAGCAGCTCCACGCGCTGCACGGGTGACAGCTGCCGCGCCACCGCGGCGGACAGCGTGCTCTTGCCCGCGCCGGACATGCCGGTGAACCAGAGGATGAAGCCCGGACGCTGATGCATCGCCATTCCCTCTACCTGTCCACGGCGGGGCCGTTGATCATCCCCGCGCCCACGGTGGCGTTGGTGCCCTCGTCGATGAGGATGAAGCTGCCGGTGCTGCGGTTGCGCCGGTACTCGTCGAAGAAGAGCGGCACGTCGTGCGCAGCGTCACCCGGCCCACCTCGTTGAGCTTGAGGCCCGGGCTCTGGTCGTCGCGGTGCAGCGTGTTGACGTCCAGCCGGTAGTGCAGCTGCTTCACCATGGCGCGCGCCATGCGCGTGGTGTGCTTGATGGCCAGCCGCGAGCCGCTGTTGAGCTGCGCCGAGTCCGACAGCCAGCACACCATCGCGTCGATGTCCTGGCTCGCGGTGGGCGGGTTGCCCGGCCGGCACAGCATGTCGCCGCGGCTGATGTCCAGCTCCTCCTCCAGCGACACGTTCACCGACATGGGCGGGAACGCCTCCGTCATCGGCTTGCCGGCGAGCTCCAGCGACTTGATGCGCGTGGTGAAGCCGGACGGCATCACCATCACCTCGTCGCCCGGGCGCATCACGCCGCCCAGAAGCTGCCCGGAGTACGCGCGGTAGTCGTGGAACTTCTTCGCGGAAGCCGGCCGGATGACCCCCTGCACCGGGAAGCGCAGGTGGATGAGGTCGCGGTCGGACGCGATGTGCACGTTCTCCAGGTGGTGCAGGAGCGTGGGGCCCTGGTACCAGGGCATCTTCTCCGAGCGCGTCACCACGTTGTCCCCGCCCAGCGCGGAGATGGGGATGAACGACAGGTCCGTCACGTCCAGCTTCATGGAGAACTGGCGGAACTCCTCCCGGATGCGGTCGAAGATGCCCTGGTCGTAGTCCACCAGGTCCATCTTGTTCACGCACAGCACCAGGTGCGGCACGCGCAACAGCGACGCGATGAACGCGTGGCGGCGCGTCTGCTCCAGCACGCCCTTGCGCGCGTCCACCAGGATGAGCGCCAGGTCCGCCGTGGACGCGCCCGTCACCATGTTGCGCGTGTACTGCAGGTGTCCGGGCGTGTCCGCGATGATGAACTTGCGCTTCACCGTGGAGAAGTAGCGGTACGCCACGTCGATGGTGATGCCCTGCTCGCGCTCGGCCTTCAGGCCGTCCAGGAGCAGCGCCAGGTTGACGTACTCGTCGCCCCGGGCGTTGCTCGTGCGCTCCACCGCGGCGAGCTGGTCCTCGAGGATGGACTTCGTGTCGTACAACAGCCGCCCGATGAGGGTGCTCTTGCCGTCATCCACGGAGCCCGCGGTCGCGAATCTCAGCAGTTCCACTAGAAGTATCCCTCGCGCTTGCGGTCTTCCATCGCCGTCTCAGAGAACTTGTCGTCCGCGCGGCTGGCGCCACGCTCCGTCACGCGGGAGGCCGTCACCTCCGTGATGACCTCCTCCACGGTGGACGCGGTGGACGGCACGCACGCGGTGCACGTCATGTCGCCCACGGTGCGAAAGCGCACCGTCTCCGTCGTCACCGTCTCGCCGGGGAGCATGGACATGAAGGGCGACCAGGCCATCAGCATCCCGTCCCGGCGGAACACCTCGCGCCGGTGCGTGTAGTAGATGGACGGCAGCGCCACGTTCTCCCGGCCGATGTACTGCCAGATGTCCAGCTCGGTCCAGTTGGACAGGGGGAAGACGCGCAGGTGCTCCCCCCGGCGGTGGCGGCCGTTGTAGAGCGCCCACAGCTCCGGCCGCTGGTTCTTCGGGTCCCACTGGCCGAACTCGTCGCGGAAGGAATACACGCGCTCCTTCGCGCGGGCCTTCTCCTCGTCGCGCCGGGCGCCGCCGAAGACGGCGTTGAAGCCGTTCTTCTCGATGGCCTCCAGCAAGGGCTGCGTCTGCAGGCGGTTGCGGGACGCGCGAGGCCCCTTCTCCTCCGTCACCTTGCCCGCGTCGATGGCCTCCTGCACGGACGCGACGATGAGCCGCGCGCCCAGCTCCGCCACCCGTTCGTCGCGATACTGGATGACCTCCGGGAAGTTGTGCCCCGTGTCCACGTGCATCAGCGGAAACGGCAGCGGCGCGGGCCAGAAGGCCTTGACCGCCAGGTGCAACATCACCGCGGAGTCCTTGCCACCCGAGAAGAGCAGTACCGGCCGGTCCAGCTCCGCCGCGACTTCCCGAATGATGAAGATGGACTCGGCTTCCAGCGCCTCAAGATGTGAAAGCTCGTAGCTCACGGCGAGGCAAGCTACCACAACCCTCCCCGCGCCCAACCGTGGCCATGAAGGTTTCCGCGTCCCCGGCGGTGACACACGGCGGATGCGACATGCGGGAGGGGGCGGTGAAACATGGGCGTCCGACCTGCTGGGACGGATGTTTCACGGGCCCACTGCCGGTGCGTGTCCCACGGTCTCACCGCGCGTGCGGGAGGACGTTCCCCGCGGGGGGCACATGGTATAGACGGCCGCGCCATGGCAAGCGCCTCCTCTCCCGTCCTCGATCGCTGGTTCCCGTCCCGCAAGCCGCTTCCGGAGCCGCGCTTGCGCCTGTTCTGTCTGCCGTTCGCCGGCGGCAGCGCGGCCATCTACACGCCCTGGAGCATGGCGCTGCCCACGGGGGTGGAGCTGTGCGCGGTGCAGCTGCCCGGGCGCGAGCGGCGCCTGATGGAGCCCGCGCTCAAGTCCCTGCCGGAGCTGCTGGACGTGCTGATGCCGGCGCTGACGCCGCTGATGGACCGGCCCTTCGCCCTGTTCGGCTACAGCATGGGGGCGCGCATCGGCCTGGAGGTGGCCCGCACGCTGAAGCGCCAGGGCGGCCCGAAGCCGCTGGGCTTCATCGCGGCGGCGGCGCCTCCGCCGTCGCACAACGAGCGGGAGCCCATCCACACGCTGGATGACGCGGGCTTCATCGCGAAGCTGCGCGAGTACGACGGCACGCCGGAGGAGGTCCTCCAGCACAAGGAGCTGCTGGAGCTCATCCTCCCCACGCTGCGCGCGGACTTCGGGCTGGCCTGGTCGGAGAACGGCCAGGACCCGGCCCCGCTGGACCTCCCGCTGTCCGTGTACGCGGGCAAGGGGGACAAGCACGTGGGGCTGGACCTGATGGAGCACTGGCGCGCGGAGTCCACGGCCGACGTGCGCATCCGGCACTTCGACGGCGGCCACTTCTTCATCCGCTCGCACGGGCCGCAGGTGCTGGCGGCCGTGCGCGAGGACCTGACGCGCTGGATGACGGCGCAGCCTTAAGCCGTCTTGATGACCGGGGCCATGTCCCCGGACAGCGGCACGGTGTGCTGCCACCGCACGGAGAGCGCCCCGCCCCGGGGCCTGCGGAAGGCCACCGCCGCCTGGTGCCGGGCGGACGGCTTGTGCTGCATGAACTGCCACACGTCCGGCAGGTCGTTCATCCGCGGGTCGAAGGCGATGCCGGGCATCTGGCCCGGCACCAGGTCGAAGGCGAACTGATCCAACGGCAGGGACAGGCCCGCGCCGCGCGCCTTGATGTAGGCCTCCTTCAGGGTCCAGTACTCGAAGAAGCGCGCCCGCTGGTGCTCCTTCGGCAGCGAGCGCAGGGCCTGCACCTCCGTCTTCGCGAAGTAGTGGTCGGCGATCTCCACCGTCTCGCCCGGCCGCTCCGCGTCCTCGATGTCCGCGCCCAGGTCCACGTCCCGGCCCACCGCGACCAGGGCCATGCCGTCGGTGTGGCTCAGGTTGAAGCGCAGCCACTGGCCCACCGGCCCGACGATGGCGGGGCGGCCGTACTCGTTGGGGACGAAGCGCCAGGCCTCCGGCGCGACGGGGGCGTAGCGGGACAGGGTCAGCCGCACCAGCGCGTGCGACACGAGGTACTGGCGCTGGTGGCGCTCGAAGTGGAAGCGCCGCTGCCGCTCGCGCTCGCCTGGGTCCAGCAGGGCCTTGTAGGCCTCCAGCAGGCGCGGGTCTTCAATACGCTCGGGTTCGACGAGCCAGACGTGGACCTCGTCGGGGCGCAGGTCGAGGGGCGTGGAGGGAGGGGACGGCGTCATGTCACCCAGGCAATCAGGAACCGCCGCGCCTGTCACGGGGGCTGGTCCGGCCTGACGCCGGGCGCGTAGGCTGCACCGCCCAACGGCAGCAAGGGGGGGAACATCATGGACCTGTCCACCGCGACGACGAAGCTCCAGGCGCTGCGCCGGGACATGACCGGCCACACGGACCGGGACGACGAGCGCCGCATCCTGGACCTGCTGGAGGGCGCCACCCGCGAGGAGCTGAACTTCCTGCTGTCCAACGTGGACCTGGTGCGGCTCTTGTCGGACCTGGACGACCGGCTCATCGGCCCCGACCATCACACCGAGCTCCTGGACCTCTTGTGCAGGCGCCGCGCGGCGGAGCTGTCCCTGCCCGTGCGCGCGTCGCTGGCCACCGCGCTCCAGAAGGGCGCCACGCGCGCGCAGGCGGAAGGAAGGCTGCGCGACCTGTTCCTGGGGCTGAAGGGCCGCGAGCTGACCGGGTTCAAGAACCTGCTGGAAGCAGGCGGCGAGTACCACGACCTGCACAAGCTGGTGTTCGACGACGTGGACGACGCCGCGGTGCGCGCGGAGCTGCTCGCCCACTTCCAGCGCGAGGCGCAGGCGTTCCCCAGCGGGGAGAACAAGGTCCTGAGCGACATCGACGACACGTTCTTCGCCAACTGGGTGGACCCGCGCTACCCGAAGAAGACGGTGTACCCGGGCGTGCTCGCGTTCTACCAGGAGCTGGACCGGGGCCCGGGCATCATCCCGGGCCGCGCGGGCGACCTCGTGTTCGTGAGCGCCCGTCCGCAGGACCCGCTGGGCCTCATCGAGAACGCGACGCTGGACTCGCTGAGCCAGCGCGGCGTGCCGCTGGCGGTGATGCTGTCCGGCAGCTTCTTCTACCTGCTGGGCAACACGCGCATCGCGCAGAAGAAGTTCGAGAACTTCGAACAGTACGCGCGCCTCTTCCCCGAGTACGGCTTCGTCTTCGTGGGCGACAGCGGCCAGGGTGACGTGGAGTTCGGCGCGAGGATGCGTGAGGCCCTGCCCCAGGCGGTGCGCGCCGTGTTCATCCACGACGTGGTGGCGACGCCGCAGTCGAAGCGCGACGAATGGCGCGCGAAGCACGTCTTCTTCTTCGACACGTACGTGGGCGCGGCGGTGGACGCGTTCCACGCGGGCGTCATCTCCCGCGACGGCGTGGACCGCATCTCCGCCGCCGCGACGGAGTCCCTGGCGGCGATTGCCTTCACCTCCCCTGCCCAACGTCAGGAACGGGAAGCGGAGCTCGCGCGCGACCTGACGCGGGTCTCGGCGCTGCCCCGGGCATTGACCGCCTGAACATCAACCGCCGCGGCTCGTCACGAGGCGCGGCCCACATCCTCACGCAACGAAGGAGTGTCGCCCCATGTCCCGTCCGCTGACCCTGATGTCCGCCGCTGTCGTCGGCCTCCTCTGCACCGCGTGCGGAGCGGAGGAAGAGACCCTCAATCCCGGGGAGACCCAGGACACGCGCTACAATGTCGCGGGCAGCTATCCCGTCACGATGATGATGGCCGGCGCGCAGCCGGCGGACGAAGCGCTTCTTCCCGGCCAGGCCTCGGTCGTGCTGGCCGTGGACTCGGGCTCGCGGGACAAGCTGCGCGTCTCCATCAAGCCTCTTGAATGCGACCTGACCGCGACCATGACGGGCTCGTCCACCTTTGCTCTGAACCCGGGCTCGTGTCGCCTGGTCGTCCCTCCGCACGATGAGCAGCAGTCCAGCTGCACCATCGAGCTCGCCATCAACGACGGCTCCGGCGAACGCGCCCCCGTGGACGGCAAGGTCGAGCTGACCTTCAACGCCAACTACACCCGGCGCTGCGCGGATTCCTCCGAGCCCTACTTCACCGGCGTGCGCATCAAGCTCGAGGGCGCCTGACCGCGACGCTGACGGGCGAGTCCACCTTCACGATGAAGCCGGGCACCTGCACCTTCCCCATTCCAGAGGACACGCAGGTGAAGTGCTCCTTCTGCCTGGACATCACCGGCACCTGAGGCCGCCGGCCCGCGCGGTCGGGGCGCGATGAAGCCTCCCTGACAGCCCCCGGCCCACCGGTCCCGGACAGTTGGCGGGACGTGCGAGACACCCCAACCTTCCGTGCGCTTCACAGGGGTGGAGCGGCCGTCTTGGGGACGGAAGGAAGGGCTCCGGGAGGTACCCGGGGCCCTTCCGGGGCGTGAAGGGGCGCGCGGGGCCGATGGAACTGTTTCCCATTCATTTGCTGTTCATCGTCGTGTTGATGAACCGCTACATCCTGGGCCCCTTCCTGAGGCGGCTGAAGGGGCGGCGGTTCGAGCGGGTGGACGACACCTACCGCCCGAAGGTCGCCATCGTCGTTCCGCTGTTCAACGAAGGCCAGGGCATCTACCACACCGTCCGCGCGCTGCTGGAGCAGGACTACCCGCGCGAGCTGACGGAGATCATCGTCGTGGATGACTGCTCGCGCGACGACAGCGTCGCGTGGGCCACCAAGGCCGCGGAAGGGCACCCCAACGTCCGGGTGATGCGCAACCCGGAGAACATGGGCAAGCGCAAGGGCATCAACCGGGGCGTCCGCGCCGCGGAGGGCGCGGAGATCATCGTCTCCGTGGACTCCGACGTGGTGGTGGAGAAGAGCGCCGTGCGCCAGCTCATCCGCCGCTTCGTGCACCCGAACGTCGCCGCGGTGGGCGGCCGCACCTTCGTCATCAACCGTCACCAGAACTGGCTGACGCGGATGATCGAAATCAAGTTCCACTTCGCCCAGAAGTGGCTGAAGGACCTGGAGCGCTCGTTCCGCCAGGTGATGTGCCTGTCCGGCTGCCTCACGGCCTACCGCCGCTCGGTGCTGCTGGAACTGGAGCCCATCCTGGAGGCGCGCGCCATCGCGGGCATCCCCATCAAGTACGGCGAGGACCGCTTCCTCACGCGGCAGATCGTCAAGCACGAATATGAAACGGTCTACACGCTGGACGCGTACTGCTTCACCGCCGCGCCGTCCACGCTCGCGGGCTACTTCAGCCAGCAGCTGCGCTGGCGGCGCTCCAACCTGGTGGACCTCCTCTGCGGCCTGTCGCACGCGTGGCGGCTGCACCCGGTCATCACCGTGCACTACGTGTCGCAGCTGGCGCTGCTGCTCGCGTACCCGGTGGTCATCGTCCACAACATGCTCAACGGCGAGTTCTGGGACATCCTCGCGTTCCACTTCCTGGTGATTGGCCTCTTGGGCTTCATCTACCGGATGGAGACGCGCTACCTGCCCGAGGACCGGCGCGTGCCCGCGGTGAGCTTCCTGCCCATGGCGCTGCTCATGCCGGTGACGTACGCGCTCTTCACGCCGCTGGCCCTGCTGACGCTCGACTCCGGGAGCTGGGAGACGCGCGGCAGCCCGACGCCGGCCCAGGCCCCCTCCCCTGCCCCCGTGAAGCTCACCTCCAACTCCGCAGGCGAGGGAACCCCGTCATGAACCAGCAGGTCGCCAACCGGCTCAACTCCGTCGCGGTGTCCGCCTACAAGTTCATGGGGTCGGTGCTGCTGGCGCTGATCCTCCTGGGCCTGCTGTCGTTCCTGGCGGTGCAGGGCTTCTTCCTCGCGAACAGCAGCTGGGTGACGCCCACCATCCTGTCGCCCACCGACCCCAACGTCCTGGCGCTCAACGCGCAGGCGGCGCAGCAGGAGTCGGAGCGGGACGGGCTGCTGGCCAGGCGGCGCGAGGCCTCCGACCGGCTCCAGGAGGCCGAGCGCACCGTGGCCACGGAGCGGTCCTTCCAGCAGCGCTTCGTCGTGGCGCTGAAGGGCGAGAAGCGCTCCCGCGACCGGCTGGCGAAGCGGCTGTCCGCGCTGCGCCAGGAGTACCTGCGCGCGGGCGGGGAGATCGCCGAAGCCAACCGCGCGTTCAGCGGCCTGGCGCGCACGCGCACGAGCGCGCTCTACGGCGCGAAGCTGCTGGAGCGCGAGGACGTGCTCACCACCAACCACCACCTGGCGCAGATGGCGCAGAGCAACCTGTCCCTGGCCCAGGAGACGGTGGACCTGGACATGCGCCTGGACACGCTGCGGCGCGAGAGCCAGGGGCTCAGCGCCGCGGAGAACGGCCTGGGCCGCGACGACGCCCCCGAGGGGCTGACCACCGACACGCTGCTCCTGGAGCGTGAGTACACGCAGTCGGTGCTGGCGATGGCCCGGGCGGAGGCGCAGCGCAAGAGCCTGGAGGCGGACGTGCACGCGCTGGACGAGCGCATCCGCCGCTTCAACCAGCTGCTCCAGGTGGTGCACGGCTCGCCGTACTTGAAGGCGCTGGAGCAGAACCTCACGGTGGCCTTCGTGCCCTACGAGAACCTGTCCAACGCCCGGGCCGGCACCCCGCTCTACACCTGCGCGCTGAAGATCCTGTGGTGCCGCGAGGTGGGCGTGGTGGGGCCGGTGCTGGAGGGGGAGGTCTCCCAGCAGCACCCCATCCGCCAGTACCACTTGCGAGGCGTGATGGTGGAACTCCAGCTTCGGGACGCGCCGAGCGCGCGCGAGCCGCTGCTTCACCTGGGCCGTCCCCCGCTGATGCTGTGAGCCCCATCTTGGAACAGGAAAGGAAGCGGAGGATGCGGACGAGCCTCGCGAGAGGAGCCCTGCTGGGGCTCGGGGTGTGGGCGGGCATGGCCCCGGCGGAAGAGACGGGGGCGGTGCGGGCCCAGGCGGACCTCGCGAAGGGCTACTGCGAGCGCGTGCGCGGCACCGCGCGCGCGGAGGCGCGCTGGAGCTGCGCCGGAGGTGTTCGCCAGCGTGGGCGCGGTCAACGCGGCGACGCGATGGCGGCTCGGACGAA
>NZ_JBKGHJ010000290.1:0-11015 GCF_046520365.1 Corallococcus sp. 4LFB | reverse complement strand
GCGTCGCACGTGGTGCTGGCGGTGCCCGCGCACGTGGCGGCGGCGCTCCTGCGCCCGCTGGACGCGGAGCTGGCGCGGCAGGCGGACAGCATCCCGTACGCGCCCATCGCCGTGGTGCACCTGGGCTTCGCGCCGGGGACGGTGCCGAAGCCGGACGGCTTCGGGTTCCTGGTGCCGGCGGTGGAGGGCAAGGCGGTGCTGGGCACCATCCACGTCTCCACCACGTTCCCCTTCCGCGTGGAGGGCGGGCGGGTGCTGCTGACGTGCCTGCTGGGCGGCGCGCGCCGGCCGGAGGTGGTGGCCCGGGATGAAGACGCGCTGGCGGCGCTGGCGCGCGAGGAGCTGAAGGCGATGACGGGCCTCACCGCGACGCCGGAGCTGACGGAGGTCATCCGCTGGCCGCGCGGGATTCCGCAGTACACGGTGGGCCACCTGGAGCGGCTGGCGGCGGTGGACGAGCGCTTGAAGCGCTGGCCCGGCCTGCACCTCACCGGCAACGCGTACCGGGGCGTGGGCGTCAACGACTGCATCCGCGAGGCGACGCGGCTGGCGGACGCGCTGGGCGGGGAGGCGGCGGGAGCGGTCCGGAGCGCCTGAGCGACCGCTCACCCCGGACTCGCGACGGCCGGGGGCAACCCTCCCCGGAGGGTCCCTGGGGCAGTGCCAGAGTTCGTGGGCATGTTTCACGGACACTGGAGAAACCCCCCATGTTCTCACTGCGCTCGCCGCTCCTGTTCGTGCTCGCCGTCCTCTTCTTCCCAGCGGTGCTCGCCGGGACGCTCGTCCTGGACCTCGTCCCCGCGCCCGTCCCCCAGCGCTAGGACGCGGGACGGTGTAGCCTTCCGCTTCCGCATGCCGGAGACGTCGTCGGAAGGCTCCATCGTTCGCGCCACGCTGCGCGCGCTCGTCGCGCCGTGGCGGCTGGCGCCCATCGTCCTGGTGTCCCTCCCGCTGCTCGCGGCCCAGGTGCGCTGGAGCGTGGATCCGCGCGCGTTCTGGCTTGGCCTCCTGCTGTGCCTGCTGTGCGTCGCGGTGGCGCCCGTGTCGTACCGGGTGCTCTTCCCGGAGGGGCTGGACCTGAGCCACGGCGGCATCCGCCTGCTGCTCTACGCGGCGGTGGGCAGCGGCGTGGTGCTGTCGGTGGGCTACGCCCTGCCGCGCGTCACGCACATGCAGGACACCTTCCTGTCGGAGCCGTACAACCTGGCCATCTGCGGGGGCTGTTCCTCGTCGCGGGCTGGGGGCTGGGGCGGGACATCGGCTTTGAAGAGACGCTGGCCCACGAGCGGGCCCGCGCCGCCCGCTTCGCCTGGGAGGCCGAGCAGGCGCAGCTCCTGGCCCTGCGCAGCCACCTGGATCCGCACTTCCTCTTCAACACGCTCAACGCCATCGCGGAGTGGTGCCGCGAGGACGGCGCCGTCGCCGAGGCCGCCGTGCTGCGGCTGTCCACGATGCTGCGCTCGGTGCTCGCGGGCGTGCGCAGCGTCACCTGGCCGCTGTCGCAGGAGCTGGAGCTGATGCGCACGCTCTTCGACCTGCACCTGCTGCGAGACCCGGACCTGTTCCAGCTGCGCATGGACGTGGCGGACGGGCTCGCGGACGTGCCCGTGCCGCCGCTGCTGCTGCTGCCGCTGGCGGAGAACGCGGTGAAGCACGGCCCGGCGGCCGGCCACCGGGGCCCGCTCACCGTGGAGGTGGTGGCGCGCGAGGGGGCGGTGGGGGTGTCCATCGACAACCCGGCGCGTCCAGGGGTCCGCGCGAGGGCAGCGTGGGCCTGCCCACCGTGGAGCGCAGGTTGGCGCTGGCCTACGGCGGCCACGCCCTCTTGTCGCTGGAGAGCGCCGACGGGCGCACCCGCGTCACCGTCACCCTGCCCCGCCAGGGCCCCCAACCCGGAGTCCTCACGTGAGAGAGCCCCTGCGCGTCCTCATCGCCGACGATGAACTACTGGCCCGCAAGCGCCTGTCCCGCCTGCTGGCCGCGCTGCCGGACGTGAGCGTCTGCGGCGAGGCGGTGGATGGGGACTCGGTGCTCGCGGCGGTGCGCGCGGGCGGCGTGGACGTGGTGCTGCTGGACATCCACATGCCGGGGCTGAGCGGGCTGGACGCGATGGCGCTGCTGCCCGAGGGCGGCCCCCACGTCATCTTCTGCACCGCCCACGCGGAGCACGCGGTGAACGCCTTCGAGCACGGCGCGGTGGACTACGTCCTCAAGCCCGTGGAGGCGGCGCGGCTGCAGAAGGCGCTGGAGCGCGCGCGGGCGCGGCTGCCGGCGCGGATGAAGCCTGTCCCGGTGGCGCAGCCGACGGCGCCCGTGGCCGAGAAGCCGGCGCTGACGCGGCTGCCCATCCCGACGCGGCAGGGCCTGGTGCTGGTGTCGCCGGACGCCATCTCCCACGCGTCGCTGGAGGACGAGCTGGTGACGGTGTTCACCGCGCAGGGCGACTTCCTCACCGACTTCACGCTCAACGAGCTGGCGGACAAGCTGCCCCCGGAGCACTTCCACCGGGTGCACCGCCGCGCGCTGCTCAACCTGTCGCACGTGACGCGGCTGGAGCCGCTGGAGACGGGCGGATACCTGGCGCGCACGGCGCGGGGCCACGCGGTGGAGGTGAGCCGCCAGTCCGCGCGCGAGCTGCGCCGCATGCTGGGCCTGCGCAAGGGCGCGGAGGACGAGGGCTGAGGCCACGCCCCCGCGCGCCGAGGGACCTCAGTTCCAGACGAACAGGCGGTGCACCTGCGCCGCGTCGTCACCCAGCGTGTCCAGCAGGGCCTGCCTCGCGGGGGCGGGCAGCTCCGCGCCGCCGCGCGCGCAGCGGGCCGCGTCCTCGATGGCGAAGGAAGGCGCGTTGCAGAACGACTCCTGCCAGCGCGACAGGAGCGACGCGAAGAAGGTCTGCTCGTAGCCGCGCAGCTGGCCGTCCAGCCAGCCCTCCTTGTTGGGCCGCTCGAACTTCTGCGGGCGCACGCCGCCGGGCTCGAAGGTGATGTTGTGCTCGTAGCCGGAGGCCTCCAGGGACTTCTCCGCCTTCACCGCCAGCGGCGCGTGCCGCTCCTGGAGGAAGCCCTGGGCCACCACCGCGAAGTGGTACTCCACGCCCCGGCGCTGCGCGTGGTAGTCGAAGGAGCGGGAGACGTCGCGGTACTTCGTCACCTCCACCGTCGTCTTGTACTCCACCTTCTTCGTCTGACGGACCAGGCGCTTCTTCATCACGCCCTTCTCCTCGTAGGACTCCTCCACCGAGTACGGCACCTCCGCCGTCGCGGTGCGGTCCTCGTGGTCCGTGTACGGCACGCGCTCGGTCCACGTCGCCGTCAGCCGCACGGGCTCGCTGATGCGCCGCTCGCTCAGGCTCCCGGCGATGGTGAGGGGCACGTAGCGCTGGGACGCCTCCGAGTACCAGGGCGAGGCCTCGAACGCGCCCGACAGCCGCGTCATCAGGTACTGCACCACGTCGTTGCTGATGCCATCCACGGACACCTGCCACGTGGGCCCACCCAGCGCCTCCGGGAACATCCCCGCGCGGGGCGCGGGCTGCTGGTAGTGGCCGCAGTAGCGCGACACCAGCTCCGTCCAGTGCTGCGCGCCGCCGGACAGCGACTGCTTCAGCTTCGCGCACGTCGCCGCGCCGCCCTGCGCCACCGCCTCCTCCATGTCGCGGCGGATGGGCGCCATCTCCGGGTTGCCCAGCAGCGCACGCTTGCGGTCCAGGCGCGCCTCCGCCGTCAGCGCGTGGCCCTGCTTCGCCGGCTCGATGATGAACTGGCGCAGGTGCCGGTGCGTGCCGGCCATCTCCTCCAGCAGCGAGCTCTCCATGCCGCCGTCCAGCTTGGAGCTCCACTTCGCCTTGTAGGTGAAGAACTGCTCCAGGTTCACTTCCGCGTCCTCGTCCCGCCCCTCCACGCGCGCCTGCCGCGCCTGGGTGAGCAGCTGCGACAGGCCGCGCCAGCGCAGGTCCTCCAGCGACGCGCGATACTCCGGGTTGTTGGGCTCGTCCTGGACGAGCTTCACGTAGACCTCGGCCGCCTCGACGAAGCGGCCCTTCTCCGCCAGGTCGTTGGCGTGGCTCCGGGTGGTCGTGCACGCGGTGAGCGCGCCCGCGCACAACAGCGCGGGCACGAGGAAGGACTTCCGGCGAGCGCCGGAGCGGAACGAAGCGAACAAGGAGGCAATCACGGAAACGGCACCCTTCAGCGCGAGGCGCGTGGCCCGCAGGCTGACCGACAGGATGCCGCGATTATTCACCGCGACGGCCCCGTCCCGACAAGAGCCCCCTCGTGCGGCCTCCGGCCCTCAGCGCTCCACCGGCCAGGTGTGCACCGGCAGCCCTTCTTCTGACAGCTCCAGGTAGCGCTCCATCATGGCCGCCAGCGCGTCCTGGCGGGGCATGTGCGCCTCCAGCCGCTCCAGCACCGCCCGCTGCCAGCGCGCCCCGGTCCGCTGGAGCGCCACCCGTTGGGAAATGATGTCCAGGAGCCCGTCCGCCTCCGCCGCGTCCACGCCGGCCTCCGTCAGCCCGCGCCGCGCCACCGGCAAGAGCTGCTTCACCAGCTCCACCGCCGACATCACCCGGGGGCTGGGCGCGGCCTCCGCCGGCCACAGCAGCGTCGCGCCCAGGCCGTGGTGCGCCGCCTGCTTGAAGTTGCGCCGCGCCTGCCAGAAGGGCAGCGCCGGCAGCAGCGCGTCCACCCGCTCCGCCAGCCCCAGCGTCAGCCCCAGCAGGAACGCGCCGTTGGCCACCATGTCCACCGCGGTGGGGCCCGACGGCAGCGCGCGGAACTCGATGCGCAGGTGGCCCTCCCCGTGCGGATCATAGACGGCCCGGTTCCACGACCAGACCGTCCCGTGGTGCAGCCGCAGCTCCTCCAGCTTCGGCAGGCCCCCGGCGGCCACCACCTCCAGCGGGGACTCCTGCCCCATCACCGGCAACAGCGGCGGGTAGAGCGCGACGGCCTCCGCGAACAGCTCGTGCGCGCCCTCGCGCACCCAGCCGTGGCCGAACGTCACGCGCGGGTGCAGGTGCGCGGCCTCGTCGCTGTCGCTGCGGTCGTCGGTGGCCTGCTGGAAGAGGGCCACGCGCGTCTCCTCCCACAGCCGCTTGCCCAGGAACACCGGCGAGTTGCCGCACGCGGCCAGCACCGGCCCGGTGGCCAGCTGCGCGGCGTTGTACACGCGCGCGAAGTCCTCCGGGGCCACGCGCAGGTGGAGCTGGAGCGACGTGTTCGCCCCCTCCAGCGTCACGTCCTCCCAGGTGAGGTTGAGCGTGTCGTCGCCCGCGATGGCCACCTGGAAGGGCCCGTCGCGCCGCCCGCGGATGGCCGTGGCCAGCGCCCGGTAGCGCGGCTGCGGCGTGAGCGCGTTCTTCCCCAGGTCCGCCTGCCGCAGCGTGGGGAGGATGCCCACCGCCGCCACGCGCGCGCCCTCCGTCGCCGCCGCGCGCCTGAGCTCCGCCAGCACGTCGTCCAGCTGGGCCTGGAGCCCCGTGAACGGCCGCCCCGCCAGCAGCGAGGGACGCAGGTTCATCTCCATGTTGAAGCGGTTGAGCTCCAGCGTGAGCCGGTCGTCCTTCGACTTCGCCAGCACCTGCTGGTTCACCGGCAGCGGCGAGCCCGCGCCGTCCACCAGCGCCACCTCCAGCTCCGCGCCCATCGTCACGGGCCCCACGCCAAAGCCGGGACGCTGGAGCACCTGGCGCAGCGCCTCCAGGCTCTCCGCGAGCCGCGCCACGAACCGCGCATGCTCCTCCGGCGTGAACTCCTCCTGCTGGATGGCCAGACCCATAGGCCCTGCACGATTGGCACGACGCGGCACGCTCGCACGCGAGGTGTCACCCGCTGGACGCCGCCACGCCCCCGGGCCCGCCACCGCGTGCGCGCGCTCCGTGGGCTGCTCTCCTGGCCGCCCTCCAGGCCGGCGGGCCCGGGTGCGGCGGCGCCGGGTGTGTTATCCCAGGCCCCGTCATGCCGGACGCCACCGTCAACCTCTATGACCTGCCCCGCCCCGCGCTGGATGCGCGGCTCGCCGGCTGGGGCTTCAGCCCCCAGTACCGCGAGCGCGTGTGGACGGGCCTGTACCGCGACGGCGTGACGGCGCCGGGCGACGTGGGCGGGCTGCGGCCGGACCTCCAGGCCGTGCTCCAGGAGCGCGCGCACCTGGGCGTGCTGGCCACGCACCATGAGAGCTTCAGCAGCGACGGGCTCACCCACAAGCTGCTGCTGCGCCTGCACGACGCGCAGACCATCGAGACGGTGCTGATGCGTTTCAAGGGCCGCGCCACCGTGTGCGTGAGCACGCAGGCCGGGTGCGCCATGGGCTGCGTGTTCTGCGCCACCGGGCAGATGGGGCTGTCGCGCCACCTGACGCCGGGCGAAATCGTGGGCCAGGTGCTCCACGTCACCCGCGTCCTGCGCGCGCAAGGGGAGAGCCTGCGCAACATCGTGCTCATGGGCATGGGCGAGCCCCTGCACAACTACGAGCACACCATGGCCGCGGTGGACATCCTCGTGGACCCCAAGGGCCTGGCGCTGGCGCCGCGCTTCATCACCCTGTCCACCGTGGGCGTGGTGCCCGGCATCCTCCGGCTCGCGGACGAGGCGCGCCCGGTGCAGCTCGCGGTCAGCCTCCACGGCGCGACGGACGCGGAGCGCGCCGCGCTGGTGCCCGCGGGCCGCCGCTGGCCGCTCCACGAGCTGATGGACGCGTGCCGCTACTACGTGGCGAAGCGCAAGCGCCGCATCTTCTTCGAGTGGACGCTCATCGCCGGCCGCAACGACACCGCGGAGCACGCGCACACGCTGGGGCAGCTGCTGCACGGGATGGACGCGCACGTGAACGTCATCCCGCTCAACCCCACCGTGGGCTATGACGGCGGGCCCAGCGTCCCCGACGCGGTGCGTGCGTTCCAGGACGTGCTCACGTCGCACGGCGTGCCCAGCACGGTGCGCCAGCGCCGTGGCATCGACATCGACGCGGGCTGCGGCCAGCTCAAGGCCGCCGTGGAGCGCAAGCCCCGCCGCTCCCTCCCCGTCGCGTCCTGAGCAACGTGCGGGGTCGCGCGGCACACCACCCGACCTGCCGTGTCACCCCCAGGCGCTAGCGTCCGCTCCGCCTGCACACGCGTAACGAGGTGTGGGCGGGAAGCGGATGTTCATGGGCCCTTGCGTGGCATGGGCTCGTGGGCACATTCTTCAAGACGACTTCCACGCAACCCCAACGGCTTCTCTGGCGGAGGTGGGCAATGCTTTCCATCCAGGAGCACGGCACGGTGGAAGAGGCGAGCAGCAACCTGCTCGACTTCATCCTGATCCCCGACAACTGGCTCGAGCAGGCGCCTCCGCAGCCCGAGGGCTCCTCCACGTGGCCGGCGTCGGACACGCAGTACCAACGCCGCGTGGGCACGCTGCGCATCTGTGCGTCGGTGGACGTCGCGCCGTCGCTGGACGTGACGCTCCACATCGCGTTCCGCGCGCCGGGCCTGACGCCCCTCAAGGCGGCGGACCACCTGGAGAGCTTCCTCAAGCAGCGCCTGCCGCTGACGCCCAACAGCGAGTGGCAGGTGGAGGTGGACGAGCGCCGGTGGATCCACTTCTCGCGCCGCTACGCGGGCACGCACCTCTTGGCCTGACGCGGCCTTCGCCCGGCCGCTACGGCTTCAGCTGGTAGTGGCGCAGCGGCTGGGCCACGTTCTTCACCGGCGTCTCCGTGAGGGGGCCGAACTGGAGCTTGCGCACGAAGGGCTCCCGCGACTGCCTCAGCGCTTCGTGCACGCTCTCCATCACCAGCGTCTCCCGGAAGCCCGCCAGGGACTGGAGGCGCGCGGCCTGGTTCATGCCGCTGGAGAACGCGGTGTAGTTGCGGTTGGGCCCGAAGAGGCCGCAGTTCGCGGGGGCCAGGTTGACGCCCACCGCCACGCCCAGCCCCGGCAGCTCCACCCGGCGGCACAGCGCGGACACCTCCTCCCGTTCGCTCAGCTCCGCGGTGAAGGCCTGGATGTCCTGCGCGGCGCGCACGGCCGCCTCCGCGCGGCGCACGCGGTCCGTCTGGAAGAAGGGCGGCCCGAAGAGGCCGATGACGCAGTCGCCCACCATCTTGTCGAACACGCCGCCGTGCGCCCAGATGCAGTCCACGGCGCGCGCGCTCCACTCGTCCACGAACCGGCCGATGCTGCGCGGGCTGTCGAAGCCCTGCTCGCAGATGCGGGTGAAGCCGTTGATGTCCGCGAACAGGATGCCCACCTCCTGCACCTGCGCGCGCAGGTGCCGCGCGTAGTCCGGGTCCTCCAGCAGCGCGTCGATGGCGCCCGTGGGGAAGAACTGCGACAGGTGGATGCGCTCGCGGTTGTAGTCCAGCAGGCGCTGGCTCAGCGTGGAGGCCAGCACGCGGATGAGGTCCATCGCGTACGCGGAGAAGCCCTCGTTGCTCCAGACGACAATCTTGCCCAGCGGTTCGCTGCGCGTGGCCGCGGAGATGAGCACGGCCTCCGTGGTGCGCCCGTCGAACAGGCGCTTGAGCACGCCCGCGTCCCCGTGCAAGAGCCGCGTGCCGTGCTGGTGCAGCAGCGACTCCAGCGGCGCGCCAGGCTGCTCTCCGCTCTCGTACTCCAGCTGCCCGTGCCGGTAGGTGCGGTAGTGCAGCACGTGCGGCTTCACGGCGTCGCGGTACAGCAGGAGGAAGCCCGGCAACCGCACCCGCTGCGCCAGCGTGCGCACCGCGTGGTCCATGCCCGCCTCGAAGACGGGGTTGGCCAGGTGCTCGTTGCACTGGAGGATGACCTGGTGCTTCTCCGACGCGGTGTGGACCAGCATCAGCACCGTGTCCAGCTCCTCCGCCACCACGTCCAGCGCGCGCAGGCGCTTCGCCGTGACGCCCGCGTCGCCCGGCGGCCCGCGTAGAGCACGCCCAGCGTGCCCACCGGTGAGCCCGCCACGTCCAGCGTCTGGGTGAGGAGCGTGCCCGTGTCGTGGACGCTCAGGCCCATGGGCCCCGCCAGGAGGCCCCCGGGGAAGACGCCGCCCCAGTCGCCCTCGCTCCACGTCTGCTCCACCAGCTCCTCGTCGCGCGTGGTGACGGCGATGCCGCGCGCGCCCAGGTGCTGAAGCAGCGTGGGGAAGCAGCGCCGGAAGCACTGGGTGAGCGTCTCGCGCTCCCGGAGGCTCTCCTCCAGCAGGTCGTCCGTGACACGCCCCAGCTGGCGCAGGAACCGGTACTCCTCCAGGGACAACTCAGCGGGTGGGGGCGGGGGCACCGGGGTCATGTGCGCCCCTTGTACCGCCGCCCGGGAGAACTGTCACAGCGCGGGCACGTGCTTCGTGCCGCCCACGACGAGGCCGTCCTGGACCTCGATGAGCCAGTAGCCCTCCTTCCCCGCCTGGGTGGAGGAGCCCGCGCCGAAGAGATGCGGCCGGTCCTGCGTGGCCGGGTGGTGGTAGCGCTGGTGGATGTGGCCGTGGAGCACCGCGAAGCGCGGCCCCGGCAGCAGCTTCAGGAGCGCGTCCGCGTCATGCAGCCCGTGGTGCCAGCCGTCCGCGTGGTTCGCGGGGCTCCTCGGCGCGTGGTGCACCACCACCAGGATGGCGCGGCCGTCCAGCCGGGCGTCCTTCAGCAGGGCCGCCAGGCCCTCGAGCTGCGCGGGCCCCACGCTGCCGTAGGACAGGCCCGGCGTGGGCAGCGGGCGCGCGGAGCACAGCCCCACCACCGCGGCGCCCTCCCCCACCAGCCGCACGAAGGGGAACGCGCCCTCGCGGCGGTAGTCGGGCAGGTCGCTCTCCAGCAGGTCCCCGAAGTGCCGGGCGAAGCGGCCACTGCGCGCGGCGCCGGGGGTGAAGACGTCGTGGTTGCCGGGGATGACGGTGCAGCGCGCGGGCGTCGGGGCCAGGGGGCCCAGCGCGGCGCGGGCGGCGCGGAACTCGCCCTCCAGGGCGTAGGCGGTGAGGTCGCCGGACAGGATGAAGTGGTCCACGCCGTGCGTCCCCGCGTCGCGAGCGATGGCGGAGAGCGTGGCCTGCGCGTTCCGGTAGGCCTTCGCCCGGCCTCCCGCCGTCAGCTCGACGAGCGCCACCCAGCGGCGCCAGCCCAGCTTGCGCAGCGGCAGGGCGAAGTAGTCCTCGGTGATGTGGACGTCGGAGCAGTGCAGGAAGCGCATGGAGGAAGTCACATCCCACGAAACGGAAGCGGGCAGCGGGGCATTCTCTCCCAGCGCCCCGGGCGGGGAAGTTATGGTGGCGGTCACGATGCGAGGACGCTTCGCCCCCAGCCCCACCGGCCGCATGCACCTGGGCAACGTGAGAAGCGCGCTGCTGGGCTGGCTCCAGGCCCGGGCCGCGGGCGGCGCGTTCCTCCTGCGCATCGAGGACCTGGACCGCGCGCGCTGCCGCCCCCAGTTCCTCCAGGACCTCTACGAGGACCTGCGCTGGCTGGGCCTGGGCTGGGACGAAACGCCGCTGGTGCAGAGCGAGCGCGACGGCGTCTACCGCGAGGCCCAGGCGAAGCTGGAGCGCGAGGGGCTCATCTACCCGTGCTTCTGCACGCGCACGGAGATCGCCCGCGCGGCCAGCGCCCCCCACGGCCTGTCCGACGAAGGCCCGCGCTACCCGGGCACCTGCGCGAACCTCACCGCCGCGCAGGTGTCCGAGCGCTCCCGCACGCGCGCCCCCGCGTACCGCTTCCGCGCGCGGGCGGGCGAGGTGCGCTTCGTGGACGCGCTGATGGGCCCCCAGGCGCAGGACGTCCAGGCGCTGGTGGGGGACTTCGTGGTGCGCCGCAACGACGGCGTGGCCAGCTACCAGCTCGCGGTGGTGGTGGACGACGCGGCCAGCGGCATCACCCACGTGCTGCGCGGGGACGACCTGCTGCCCTCCACGCCCCGCCAGCTCCAGCTCTACGCCGCGCTGGGGCTGGGCGCGCCGCGTTCCTCCACGTGCCGCTGGTGCTGGGCGAGGACGGCAAGCGGCTGGCGAAGCGCGACGGGGCGTTCGCGCTCGCGGAGCTGCGGGCGCGCGGCCGGCCTCCCGAGCACG
>NZ_JBKGHJ010000028.1:0-34835 GCF_046520365.1 Corallococcus sp. 4LFB | reverse complement strand
CCGTCGAGTCCCAGGGCCACGGTGATGCAGAGGCCCGCGACCCCGAGGAGCCCGACGCCGGCCGCGATGAGTCCACCCATGCCGCGGCGGGGGGCGGGGGCTTCCGCGAGGAAGTCGTGGGGTTCGGTGGGGCGGACGGAGGCGCGCGCCGGCGTGTTGCGGACGGGGGGCGAGGACTGCTTGCCGCGGGAGGACGGCGCGCGGCGGACCGCGGGAGTCTTCTCCGGGGCCTCTTCGGGAGGCAGGGACGGCACGCGGGAGATGGCCGTCTCGTTGTCGTTCAGCAGGGCCTGCGGCGCGGCGTGGGGCTGGGTGACGCGCAGGCTGTCCTGCGTGGAGGACCGTGGGGGCCGGGGCCGGGAGTCCTCGGAGCCGTTGCTCGAGGCGTCGCGGCCGGCACGGGACCGTGCATCGCCGGTGGATCCGTGCGAGGCCTCGCGAGGAGGGCGGGGCCGCGAGTCTTCCGCGCCGCCATTCGAGGCGTCGCGAGGACGCGCCCGTGCATCGTCAGCCCCATTCGCTGCCTCGCGAGGAGGACGGGGCCGCGATTCCTCCGCATCCCGTCCAGCCCTTGGCTTCGGCTCCTCGGTACGGGCCTCCGCGGCCTCACGTCCGGAGCGCGAACGCGGATCCTCGGAGCCATTGCCGGAGTCCCTCGTGGAGCGCTGCCGCGACTCCTCCGGCGCCCCGTTCGCCGCGTCCCGCCCTTCGCGTCCACTCCGGGCCCGGGGCTCGTCGGGCGGCGCCACGAAGGCCGGAGGCTCCTTCGAGTAGCGCGCCTTCGGCTCCTCGGGAGGCTGGGCACCCACGCGCGACAGCGGCGTGAGGATCGTCTCACCCTCGGCGTAGCCAGGGGACGTCGTGACCTGGGACGCCGTGATGCGCAGCGACGAATCCAGCACCACCGGCGGCAGGGACGGCTGGGTGCGCACGCCCGGTTCGGAATCGTCGGGCCGCGCGGACATCTCATCCGTGGGCGGAGCCGCGACCGGAGGCGGCGACACCCGGCGCGAGGCAGGCGGCGGCGCGGGCTTGCGGACCGCCAGCTCCTCCGTCGTGTTGCGGCGGCCGTCCCCAGCGCGGGAGCCGCGGCCGCCTTCGCCGGAGCGGGAGCCTTGGGAGGAGCCGCGGGCGCGCGAGGCGGCAGCGCGGAGGAGATCTGCGGCAGCGCCCCCGTGGGCGGCATCGTCACCGGCTCCGGGGCGTCCGCGCCCCGGGCCAGCACCTGCGCCACCTGCGTCTCGCTGGAGGTGCCGTCGCCTGTCGACTGCCCGCTCATCAGCAGCAGGCGGGTCTGGTCGCGGCGCTCGGTGAACAGCCGCAGCATCAGCTCGCTGCTCTGCTCCGGGTGCCAGATGCGAGGGCCCACGGCGCGCTCGATGGCGCGGGCGAACTCCAGCGTGGTGCCGTAGCGGTCCTCGCGCCGCTTCGCGAGCGCCTTGAGGACGATGGCGTCCAGCTCCGGCGGCACCTCCTTGTTCACGCGCGAGGGCGGGGTCACGTCCCCGCTGAGCACCGCGTTCATCATCGCTTCGGCGCTCTTCGCGTAGAACAGGCGCATGCCGGTGAGGCACTCGTGCAGCACCACGCCCAGGCTGAACAGGTCGCTGCGGGCGTCCAGCGGGTCGCCCATGATCTGCTCGGGGGACATGTAGCCGCTGGTGCCCTTCACCATGCCCACCTGCGTGCGGCCCGCGCGCGCCAGGCTCTTGGCGATGCCGAAGTCGAGCAGCTTGGTGACGCCCTCGTACGTCACCATGATGTTCTTCTCGGCGACGTCGCGGTGGACGACGGGCGAGGGCCGGCCCAGCGGGTCGGTGAAGCTGTGCGCGTAGTTGAGGGCCACGGCCGTGTCGCGCACGGCCATCAGGCTCAGGCCCATGGGGATGGGCTCATGGGCGGAGCGGCACGCGCGGGCCACCTCCACCAGGGTGGCGCCCGGGACGAACTCCATGGCGAGGAACAGCTCGCCGTCCGCCACGTCCAGGTCGTACACGTGGGCGATGTGCGGGTGGTTGAACGCGGCCGTGACCTTGGCCTCGTCCAGGAACATCCGGACGAACTCCTCCTCGCCGCGGATGTCGGGGAGGATCTGCTTCAGCACCACCATCTTGCGGAAGCCGGCCAGGCCCTTCTGGGCCGCGAGGAAAATCTCCGCCATCCCGCCTGTCGACAGGCGGCAGAGCACCTCGTACTTGCCCAACACCCGGCCGCGGAACCCGTCCGGAGTGAGCGTCAGCGTCGTCCCAGCCATTGAAGGGGTCCGACTCTACACCGGGGCAGGCACCGGCGCGAAAGGCCCGGACCCCCGTTTCTGGCCGGATGCCAGGGTTTACGGGGAGCTACTGACGGTCATCCGGCGGGGGAAGGGGGCAGCAACTCACGGACCTCGCGGGCGAAACCCGGCACGCTGCGCGCCAACCCGTCCAGGAGCCTTGTCAGGGAGATGGGCGGATTGCGCAGGGCCTCGGCCTGGGCCCGGAGCATCTCCAACACCGTCTGGGGTGCCTGGCTGAGCAGGTGTTGAAGGAAGGTGTCGGGGTCCTGGGCCTGGAGCGTCGCGGGCAGGTGTTGCTTCTCGAAGTCCCGCAGGTTGTTCGTGACGAGCGTCTGGGCGCCCACGTGGACCGCGGCGGCGAGGACGTGCCGGTCCTTCTCATGGTTGGTCATGGAGGCGATGAGCCCCTCATGGCCTGTCACCATGGCCTCGGGAAAGGCCGCCTTCATGGCGGCCACGCGCCGCGCGGCCTTCTCTTCCGGCAACCCGATGGCCTTGATGAGGTTGCGGCGCGTCTCCTCGAGGATGCGCTCCGTCCAGTGGATCTGGATGAGCCCTTCATGCGCCGCGCTCAACAACGTGTCGCAGACGGTGAGGGGA
Source organism: Corallococcus sp. 4LFB (assembly GCF_046520365.1). NCBI lineage: Bacteria > Pseudomonadati > Myxococcota > Myxococcia > Myxococcales > Myxococcaceae > Corallococcus > Corallococcus sp. 4LFB. The sequence goes on along the minus strand of NZ_JBKGHJ010000028.1, from coordinate 31,957 downwards.
ATCAGGACGTTCGCGTCGAGGACGACAGGAAACGGAGCATGAATCACGGGGTGGGGCGTCCTCGCGATCCTCAGTCGAACTCGGGATAGCCCCCGGCGTCCTGGCTCTCGCGCATCATCGCGTCGAGCTGGGAGCGGCGGTCGGACTTCTGCCGTGCGCGGTACTCGAGGACGTCCTTGCTGTAGACGCGACGATGGGTGCCCGTGCGGTGGAAGGGGATGCGGCCCTCGTCGAGCAGTTGCACCAGGTACTGCCGCGAGACGTTGAGCAGGTTCGCGGCCTGCTGGGTCGTGAGCTCCTTGTGGACGGGGACCACGGTGACGGCGTCCCCCGACGCGAGGATGGCGAGCAGCTGCTGCATCAGCGCAAGCACGTCCGTCGGCAGCGGCACGGATTCATGGTTGGGCCCCAGCAGTGAGAAGAGCGGGTGCCCGCCACCCTTGTCGCTCAGCTCCCGGGTGATGAGCTGCGCGAGCTTCCGCACCTGCTCCAGCGTCACGTCGCTGGCGGCGACAGGCTCCGACGCCCGGGGCGGAAGGTCATTGGCGGTGGGCGAAGTCACGGGGTGCCTCCAGGCGCGGGCCATCCGGAATCATGGCCATATCCGACGCAAACGCAAGGCAGCCCCATGAGCATGGTCAGGATGTCACCCTGACAGGCGTCCCAACCGCAACATGCATCCCAGGATCTCCCCGCCCACCCTGCAGGTGGGCTACGACGGCGCCGACATGGACACCTCCGCCTCCCCGCGCACCGTCACCGGCCGCGTCGACGTGCATCCCCGTGGCTTCGGCTTCCTCACCGTGCAGAAGCCCGGCACCCCGGAGGTGCTGTCCGCCTTCATCACGCCTCCGGACCTGAACCCCCTCTTCGCGGGCGACGTCGTCTCCGCCACGGTGACGGCCTCCGGCGAGGGCCGGTGGACCGCGTCCGGCCTGTCGCTGGTGGAGCGCACCCGCACCGTCGTCTACGGCGAGGTCGTGTCGCGCAAGGGCGCCTTCTTCCTGCGCATCGACAAGGAGGTCTCCAACACCGACTGGCCCCTGGACCCGGGCTCCACCCCCGTCCAGCACAACGACGCCGTCGTGGCCCGCATCGCGGAGGGCAAGGTCGTCCTCGTCTACAAGCTGGAGCCGGCGCGGACCGCTCCCTGGAGCGCGTCATCGCCCGCCACGGCCTCCACCGGGACTTCCCGCCGGAGGTCATCGAGGAGGCCCTCCGCGCGAAGCAGACGCCCCACGCCCTGGGCGGCGCCCGGCGTGACCTGCGCTCCATCCCCACCGTCACCGTGGACGCGCCCTCCACGCGCGACATCGACGACGCCATCTCCGTGCTGCCCGCCGGCCCGGACGGCGCCCTGCGCCTGCTGGTGTCCATCGCGGACGTGGGCGAGTCCGTGCAGGAGGGCACCCCCCTGGACCTGGAGGCCCGCGCCCGCGCCACCAGCGTCTACCTGGCCGGCCGCGTGCTCCCCATGCTCCCGGAGGAGCTGTCCGCGCACTGGCTCAGCCTGGTCCCCAACGAGGAGCGCCACTGCCTCACCGTCGAGCTGCGCATCGACGCGGAGGGCCGCGTCACCGCCGCGGATGTCTACGAAAGCCTCATCCGCTCCTGGGCGCGGCTGAACTACGACGAGGTCGCGGACTTCCTCGATGACGGCACCGTGTCCCCCGCCATGGAGCCCGTGCGCGACGCCATGCCCTGGTTCCGCCTGGCCTCCGCGCGGCTCGCCGTGTCCCGCGCGGCCCGCGGCGGCATGGCCATGTCCCGCGACGAGGCGCGCTTCACCTTCGACACCGCGGGCGCCGTGTCCGGGCTGGCCGGGGAGAAGGACACCTCCGCGCACAACATGATCGAGCGCTTCATGGTCGCGGCCAATGAGGCCATCGCCTCCTGGCTGATGACCCGAGGCGTGCCCACCGTGTACCGCGTGCACGAGCAGCCGGATCCGCAGCGCGTGGCGGACGTGAACGCGTTCGCGCTGCACTCGGGGTTCGCGGCGGGCTTCGGCGCGCAGCTCACCCCGCTGGCGCTGGCCGCGTTCGACCGGCAGATCGCCGGCGCGAAGGCGGAGGCCGCGCTGCGCTCCGTGCTGCGCCGCTCGCTGGGCCCGTCCCGCTACACCGTGGTGCCGGGTCCGCACTTCGGGCTGGCCGCGCCCTGTACCTGCACTTCACGTCGCCCATCCGCCGGTACGCGGACCTCGCCGTGCACCGGCTCATCAAGGCGTACCTCCACGGCCGGCGCGACTTCGTGCACGAGGACCCGGAGCTTGAAAAGCTCTCCCAGCACATCAACGTGCGCGCCCGCTCCGCCAACCGCGCGGAGGCGGACCGCCACCACGAGCTGGAGGCGCGCTTCATGTCCACCCGCATCGGCCAGCAGTTCCCCGCGCGCGTCGTGCGCGTGAAGCCCTTCGGCCTCATGGCACAACTGGATGGCATGTGGGTGGAGGGCATGGTGCCGGCGGAGGGACTCGCGGGCGGCCCCTACCGTCCGGACGCGCGGGAGCTGTCCATGGTGGGCAAGACGCGGACCTTCACCGTCGGTATGCCCATCACCGTGAAGGTCGTCTCCACGGATGAGCAGCTGGGCCGGGTGGAGTTCGCCCTGGTGGAGTAGCCCGCCCCAGACGGCAAAGGCAGTCGTAGTCCTTCGATTCGAGGGGTCCCGGAAAAATAAGTGAACCAGTCCCGCGGGCCCGTTTCGTATCCGGTCCGCAGGCACTGACATCCGCCACCCCGTTCGCCTGCGAGTGCGTCCCGACTTGAAGGTAGGCAAGCCCATGCGCGGCCGGCGCAGGGCATTGCCATGGAATTGAAGACCCAATGAAAAGAAGAATCTCAGCAGCATGGGGGCTGGGGATTTCCCTGCTCATGGTTGCCTGTGGGCAACCCTCCGAAGAGGAAACCACCCAGGCAGCACTGTCCACGATGGAAGAGGCCCTGACGCCTCCCAGCTGCCGCCCGACGCAGGCGCCGGAGACACTTCCGGGCGCGCCCACGGGCCTGGACATCGTCTGTCAGGGGCCCTGGGAGTACCGCGACGAGTGCTACAAGCTGAGCAACACGTCGGCGTGTCCCCAGGACGGCTATTACGACAAGGCCTGCAAGGTGGACGCGACGTGCGCCTATTCCTCTCGCGGCCAGCAGACCTATACAGACAGGCGGGCCACCGGAAAGACCGTCGCCATGCAGTACTGCGACTACTCCGAAAAGCCTCCCTGCGAGACCACCACCACCACCACCTATATCCTGACGTGTCAGGACCGGGCCCTGCAGCTGCTGGGAGATCTCCGCGCCCAGGGCCTGGAGGACCCCAAGTTCCCCCTGGCCATCGCGTCCGTCTCTTCGACGTGGACCCGGGTGTACGGCACCGCGACCAGCAGCAGCAGCAGCGGGACCGGCTGGAGCCAGAAGACCACCACCACGCCGTGGACGGAAGACTGCTCCATCACCGTCAACAACGTGGTGTCGTTGTGGACGACCGGCCAGCACCCCGAGTGTGGCCAGGTGGACTCCACCTGCCCTGACACCACGCGGCCCAAGTACCTGTACTGCCGCGCGCCCGCCCATGGCACGGAGAACGACCCCGCGACGTGCGACGCGCTCCCGGGCTTCGGGGTGAAGTACTCCATCGGCGGGCTGTCGCAGAACACGCTCAAGAGCACCGCCGACGCCCAGGCCGACATCCGCGTGGGGACCGACCTGCTGAACCGCCCGCGCTGCACGACCGCGGACGACACCGCCTACGCCTCCGTGGACGCCAAGTACACCCGGCTGGTGACCCAGCTGGACTCCATCTCCCCGACGGAGATGCGCTTCGACGCCCCGCTGCTGAAGTTCAAGCTCGTCAACGCGCTCAAGCTGCTCTTCGAGCTGCACGCCGACAGCCCCGACCTGGATTCCAACGTGCAGGCGGGCACCTACGCCACGCGCCGCGCCCGCCTCCAGGCGCTCTTCACGGCCTACCCGGACATCAACCACTTCTTCCGGGTGGATCCGACGGTGGACTTCACCTGGGGCCGCAGCGGCCCCGTCGACTTCATGTCGCCGGACACCTTCTCCGTGCGGTGGACGGGCTTCGTGGAGGCGCCCGCGGCGGGCACCTATGCCTTCCACGTGAAGTGGGATGACATCGTCCGCCTGTGGGTGGATGGCCAGCTGGTGCTGGAGCGGATCGGCTACATGGGCGACGTGTGGCACCAGGCCAGCGTCACGCTCACCCAGGGCCGCCATGCCCTGAAGCTGGAGCACGTCGAGGGTGCCTGGGAAGCGGGCATGCGCCTGTACTGGCAGCCCCCGGGCGCCACGGCCGCCGCGCCCATCCCCACGAACCGGCTCTTCACGCCGGACCAGGCCCAGAACGGCCTCTTGGGCGAGTACTTCGACAACGACAACTTCACGTCCGACGCCTGCACCACGGGCCTGCCCGAGGTGTCCGCCAGCTTCCCCGCCTCCAAGGACGTGCTGGGCACGCTGGCCCTCTGCCAGCGCCTGCTGGACAGCCACGTCTCCGCCACCGCCGCCAGCGGCCTCCTGGACACGTGCACCGCCGCCGTCACGGGCATCGAGCAGCTGGCGTCCGCGGGCATGGACACCCAGGCGTACTGGACCGCGTACGACAGCATCATGTCGCAGCTGCTGCTCAAGGGCCTGCCGGGCATGACGACGACGCTGGGCAGCAGCAGCCGCGTGGGAGAGCTCCGCCTGAAGCTCCTCTCCATCCAGCGCTGGTACGGGGCCGCCCGCGCCCACCTGTCGTCCACGACGACACCGTCGCCGGAGCTGATGGCGCAGGCCAGCCAGGTGATGAAGGCCTTCTGGACGGGCGCCTGGCTGAAGGACGAGCTGGGGCTGACGGCCACGACCAACGCGCAGGCGGAGATGGTTCGCGCGAAGCTCCTCTCCGACGGCTTCATCGCGGACCGCCAGGTGCTGCTCGCCGCGTTCGGTGAAGGGGGCGCGCCGCCGCTCACGGGCGCGCCGCTGCTGTACCTGCTGGACGACTCGCTGCGGGGCCTGAACGAGCGCATGCTGGACGTCAGCCGCCTGCATGACATGGGCTGCCGCTTCGTGTCCTGCACCACCCGGTCCACGGTGACGAGCCAGCTGTGGAACGTGCTGGCGCACCTCAACGACCCGGCCACCTTCTCCACCTACGTCACCGCCGCGGTCAACATGTCCACGGAGTGGAATACGGTCTTCACCCAGATGAACTCCGGCCACGGAGCCTTCCGCTCCGCGGTGGAGGACGCGCTGGGGCGCCCGGCCGGCAGCTACGACAAGAACGACCTCTTCACCCGGCCGGTGTCCGGTCCCGCCATGTCCCTGACGGCGATGCTGCGCGAGGCCCAGGCCCGCGCCACCGGCTACGCGGTCAACGGCCTCTTCACCGCCGAGGACGAGAGCACCGTCAAGGTGGGGCTCGACCTGCAGAAGCAGTCGGCCGTCCTCACCGAGCTCAACAAGATCATCGGGCAGCTGGACAGCAACATCTCCTATTACAACTCCAACCGCGCGACGCTGGTGCAGGGCCTGCTGGACCAGCTCCAGAACCAGGGCAACCTGGCCAACATGGACACGCGGAGCCTCCAGCTGGATGCGCAGCTGAAGGCGCTCATCAAGGACATCAACGGCCTGCGCGTGAGCAAGGCGGTGGAGGAGGCCCGGCTGGGCGACTTCATGGATGGCTTCGAGGCCCTCTACCCGGCCATCGCCGATCCGGGGGCGCTCATGCTGAAGACCGAGCACCCCCTCACCGTCCCCAACCGGGGACGCGGCGGCCCGGGGGACGATGACGTGTATGCCATGGCGGCGCTGAACCCGGATGGCTCCACCCTCCAGCTCCAGCCCACCGTGGGCAGCCAGCTCGTCGTCCAGGTGTCAGGCCGCTGGTCCCCGACCTGCGCGCTGGGCCTGACGGCCGGTCCCAATGGCAGCCTCGTGCGGGTCCGGACGTCCTCGCAGACGCCCCTGCCCATCATGACGGGACCCGAGGGCTTCACCGTCACTGCGTCCGCGGGCAACTACACCGCGGCCGCGAACGACACGGTGAACTCGCAGGGCAACTTCTCCAACGCGACGAACTCGGACTCGTTCTGCGCCGGGTTCAATCCCTCCATTCCCATCATCGGCGGTATTGGCGGCGTCAACAGCTGCATGACGTCCGAGACGGGCACCACGTGGAACCGGACGTGGAACCAGACGTCCTCCACTGGAAACGAGACGCGCTCCACCTTCTCCGTGGCGCGCGGCGTGCGGTCCCTGCTGGCGCCGTTCCCGGACGAGCCGGTGGGCAGCCTCCTGCTGGTGGAGATGGTTCACGGGGCCACGGACCGCGCCAACGTCCGCTCCGTGCGCGTGCTCCAGTCGCCGTCCACCTCGGTGCTGGTGACCGCGGAGTCGGACTACTACGTGGTCGTCAATGACGCCCCCATCGTGGTCAACACGCCCACCGCGGCGTGCAGCGGCTGGGTGGGCACCTCCCAACTGGACGTCCGCATCGCGGAGCTGAGCCCGCAGGCCAACGAAGCGGTCCTGCTCACCTCCAAGCTGGTGACGGGCCTGGAGAAGCTGAAGCAGGACGCGAAGCTCTACGCCGCGCAGGGCCGGCTGCTGCCTGGCCAGATCACCAGCCTGCGCGCCCAGGCCTTCAGCGACATCTATCAGGCGTGCGACTGCACGAACCTGGAGACCTACCCGGAGAGCCTGAGCGCCCTCTTCGGTGCCTTCGTGGAGAAGGCGCTGGTGGACGTGGAGCGTGAGGTGGAGCTCATCAACCTGGAGCGGCAGCTGCGCCAGGTGGCGCTTCAGATCCAGGCGCTGGAGGACGAGCGCGCCAACGCCCAGACCCAGTCCCGCTTGCTGGGGCTGATGCCGGCCTGGGCCCTGCGCAACCTGGAGGGCACGGCCCTGCGGGTGCAGCTGGAGGCCCTGGAGGTGGTGATGAGCCAGTGGCTCGCGCCCACCGTGCGAATCCTGTACCCGGAGACCCTGGTCAGCTTCTCGGATACCGAGCTTGCCAGCATCAATGCGCTCACGGCCATCGACCCGACCTCCACCAGCACGGACCTCAGCGCGCTGGCGCAGACGGCGAAGGCCGCGGCCCAGGCGGTGGAGACGCACCTGTCGGCGCTGCGCGTCGCCGGTCCCAACACCCAGGTGCTCGACGTCGTCATCAGCATTCCCCGGCAGGACAAGACGCCTCAGACGGTCTACCGCAAGCTGGAGGCCGGGGCGGCGAAGCAGGTCTGGGACGACATCCTGGCGAACCGCAGTCCCACGGTGACCCTCACGCCGGAGCACTTCTACCGCAAGGGGGGCGGGGTGAATCTGCTGCCCTGCAACATGATGACGCCCATCATCCGGTCGATGACGTTGTACAGCGTGCTGCTGCCCAACAACTCCGCTCCGGCCGCCAACACGACCACGAGCCTGACGCGGACGATGGGCTTCCCGACGACGTCCAACCTGTTCCGGTATGACTTTGCTGACGATACCTACCTGGGGCCCCCGGTGAGGTTGAACTTCGGCACGACGCAGAACCTGGCGGAGCTGCAGCCAGCGAGCCAGATGGATACCTACCTGAACAACTCGTCAATCGCCACGGGTCTGTCACCCTTCACCAGCTACCACGTGAATCTGGAGGGGCTCGCGGACCCCTATCCGCCTGCGGCGCCGAACCTCATCAGCCCTGCCAACCCGCTGGCGAAGTCCAGCGAGCTGCTGATGATCTTCAGGGTGGAAGTGAAGCCGAAGGGCACCGCCGCGGTCCCGTCCGGTGTGATGCGCTGCCAGTAGCCCGTCGCCCGTAGGACAGCGAAGTCAGTCATGGCCTCGTCCGGTGGGTGCAACCCGGGCGGGGCCTTTTTTCCAACGTCTGTCTTTCCTTTTCTCAGTGAGACATCGCCATGCGGAATGTATGGGGTTTGCTAGCCGGGCTGTGGTGCGGGCAGGTGCTCGCCCAGCCCTTCAATGATGCGTTGGTGCAGGCGCCGCAGCTGGAGGCACCCAAGCGCGGAAGTCTGGTGGGGCAGTACGCGGCCACGGAGCTGGGGCCCGCGGATGTGAGCCGGGGTGGCTTCAGCCTGGCGTCCACGTTCGGCGCGCCCACGGAGCGCGGTGTCCTCCAGGCCGGGGTGTTCCCCACCTATTCGCCCGAGGGAGGCATTGGCGAGTGGGGCCAGGGCTGGGGCGTGTCGCTTTCCATGACGCGCACGCGTGTCATGGGGGAACTGGACTACGCCACCGACGAGCTCACCGGGCCCTGGGGCCGCATGGTGAAGGGCACGGACGGGCGGTGGTACCCCGTGGGCCTCAAGGGCAACGTGCGCCTGGAGGAGCAGGGGACCACGCTGGTGGCCCTGCTGCCGGACGGCAGCCGCTGGACGTTCGGCGGCACCGCGCGCGTGCAGACCGCGCGAGGCACCTACGCATGGCACCTCACGCAGGTGGTGGATGCCACCGGGCACAAGACGAAGCTGGAGTGGACCGCCAATCCCTCCGGGCGCCTGTTCCTGACGGCCGCCCTTTACGGCGGGCTGGGGGACGACTTCCAGGAGCGTGTGGACTTCGTCTACGACACGGTGGCGACGCCCTTCGTGGACTGGCGCTCCGGGCAGGCGCTGCGGTTGGACCGGCGCGTGTCGCACGTGGAGGCGCGCAGCAAGGACGCCGTCACGGGCCAGTTCGGGCTGCGCTGGAGCCATGCGCTGAGCTACCGCCAGGACGCGCTGGGCCCTGGCTTCCACCTGGAGTCCGTGCAGCGGACCTACGCGTCGGGGCAGTCCGAGCCGGCGGTGACGTACACGTATGAGAACGCCGAGGACCTGCTCCCGGCGGTGGCGCCGCGCTTCATCCCCAAGTTCGACAACGTGATGCTGGCCTACTCCGAAGGGGTGGCCCTGCCCTCCGAGTCCACGGCGCTGGACGACGGCGACGACGGGCTGGTGGACCTGGAGAACCGCACGGACTTCAGCCTCATCCGGCAACAGCCGGGAGGCTACACGTTCGAACCGCTGCCTCCGGCCGCGCTGGATGCGCGCCCCGAATGCCGGCCGGATGCGTCCACGTCCAACACGCCCCGCCTGCTGGCGAAGATGCGGCCCCAGGAGACCGACTACCAGGTGGTGTCGCTCTCCTGGAACGCGTTCCTGAACAAGACGGAGATGCTGGTGTGCGAGCGGGATGGGCACGCCGTGCACCAGGGGTGGCTGTATGACTACTGGAACCTCGGGCCCAACACCCGGCTGGTGGACCTGAACCGGGACCGGCGGCCGGACCTGCTGAATGTCTATCCGGGCGGCTACAGCGTGCTGCCCAATGAGAGCACGGCCACCGTGTATGCCTTCGCGCCCGTGCCGGTGATGGGCACGCTGAACCTCCAGGTCTCGCCCCAGGCCACCTGGGTGCAGGACTTCAACGGAGACAGCGTGGCGGACCTGGTGGTGCGCTACTACAGCGACCTCTTCGTCTACGAGGGCAAGGGCCAGCTCCAGTTCGAGGAGGAGCCGCACATCTACGAGGCACGCTTCCCGGACGGCTCGCCGGTGTCGCTGGCGGGCTTCGAGCTGAGCTTCACGGACGTCAACAACGACGGCCTGCAGGACGTCATCGCTGGCAGCTATTACGGGGCGCTGCTGATGGTGAACGACGGGACGCGCCTGGTGCAGGTGCCGGTGCCCGCGCTGGAGTTGCTGGCGTGGACCTCCAGCTTCCCGGTGGTGCAGGACCTGGAGGGCACGGGCAACACGGAGCTGTTCTACGTGGAGAACGGCCTGGCCCACTCCGTCGCGCTGGACACGCCGGGCACGGGCCTCTTGAAGTCCGCGGACGATGGCAAGGGGACGCGGATCTCCTTCCGCTACGCGCGCAGCCCCGTGGCCGCCCAGCAGGGCGCGCGGCAGCCGGTGCTGGACACGCTGACGGTGGAGTCCAGCGGGCAGGAGACGAAGGCCTATCACTACACCTACGACCAGCCCGCGATGCACTCGGTGGGGAGGTTCCTGCTGGGCTACGGCCAGGTGACGCGTGAGGGCGTGAACGTCCAGGAGGAGATGTCCTTCTTCAACGACGACGACACCGCGGGCCTGCTGCTGTCCTCGCGTGTGCGCGACGCGAAGGCGCCCCAGGTGGAGCAGTTCTCCAGCAGCCAGTACGAGGACGTGTCGCTGGCGGGCGTGCCGTGGAAGCGGTTGCAGTCGCGGGAGCAGGGCTGGCGGTCCACGACGGACGGCCAGCAGGTGTCGGAGGTCACCGAGTACGAGGCTTATACGGCGGATGTCTGCCCGTCGCGGATGGTGACAACCACGGCGCAGGGCACGCTGACCGTGGAGCGGGCGCGGGCGTCGGTGCCCGGGCTGGGCCTGGCGCTGCACTGCCTGGAGAGCCACACGGAGCTGACCGGGCAGCATGCGCAGCAGCCCTGGATGGACTTCCACCACGAGGGGGTGGTGGAGCGCGACTCGAAGGGGCTCGTCACGGCGGTGCGCAGCGTGGCGGGCACGCAGACGGTGACGTTGCAGGAGGTGACGTACAACCCGGACTCCTCGCTGGCCTCCATCACCGTGCCGGGCAAGGGCACGGCGTACTTCCACCAGGAAGCGGGACGGCGGCTGCTGTACCAGACGGACGCGCCGGACGGCGTGGTGACGCGGGTGGTGGACCGGAACCCGCTGACGGACGCGGTGCTGACGCTGGAGGTGGACCGGGGCGGGACGCCCTACCAGCGCTACTTCCGCTACGACGGCCAGGAGCGGCTGACCCGGGAGTGGGACAGCCTGGGCGGGTCCGACCTCAATCCCAAACAGACGTATGGCTATCAGTACGCCACGGCCACGATGCCCGGCTCCTTCCAGCTCTCCACGCTGGTGGACGCCTCCCAGGGCGCGGTGCGCGAGTCCATCGAGTACGTGACGGCGTCGGGGGATGGGCTCACGTCGGCCCACCGGATTCCGGAGGGCTGGACGTTCGACAGCCTGAGCCGCAGGGATGGCGCACACGCGGAGCTGCGCACGCTCTTGCGCCCCGCGGTGGGGCCGGCGACGAACATGCTGGCCATGGACTACGCGGCGCTGCTGGCGGGTGGCCGGCAGGTGGCCTTCCAGAGCGCGTCCGCCTTCGGCCATGACGCGGCGACCACCACGGCCTTCCACGAGGGCGTGGAGAAGCAGGTGGCCACGAGCCTGGGCTTCGAGGCGGGGGCGCTGACCCAGACGGCCGTGGAGAACGGGACCTTCACCGCGAGCCGTACGCTGGACGCGGCGAAGCGCGTGCTGATGCAGGAGGACGAGGCCCACACGCGCTACGGCTACCACTACGACGCCTCCGGACGCCTGCGCGAGGTGGTCATGCCGGACGGTGCGACCCACCGCGTGCACTACGACGGCCACGGCCGCGTGAGCCAGCTGGTGCGCCAGGGCATCGCGACGGTGGAGTACAGCTACGACCCGACGAAGGGGTGGATCACCCAGAAGCGCTTTGTCTCTCCGGCGGGCGCGCTGCAGCGCCAGGTGACGTTCGCCTACGACACGCTGGGGCGGCCCTTCACGGAGACGCACAGCCTGGCGGCCGGTGGCAATCCGCAGGTGTACAGCTACTACCACGACGGGGCTTCGCCGACGCAGGGGCCCACGGGGGACCAGAAGGGCCTGCTCACGGCGGTGTCGGGCGACGGCTACGTGAAGACGCTCACGTACCGCGAGGACGGCAAGCTGCTGTCTCGCACGCTGGCGCTGACGGGCTGGCGCACGGTGCAGACGCAGCTGGCGTACAACGACGTGGGGGACATCTCCTCCAGCACCACGGTGCTGAAGGATGCGAGCGGCGCCGTGCTGTCGTCGGACACGCAGGCGTACAAGCTGGACGCGTACGGGCGGCTCAAGGAAGCGTGGCTGGGGACGGGCAGCACTCCCGCCGCGCTCTGGGCTTCGCTGGCGTATGACGGCGAGGGACGGGTGTCGTCGGTGGACTTCACCGGCGGGACGCACGTGGGCTTCGGATATGACGCCCTCACGCGGCAGCGCATCACGCAGACGCAGACCACGCCCACGTGGAGCGCCGCGACGGCGCAGCGGTTCAACGCCCGGGGCCTGGTGGAGTCCGAGGACTTCACGGTGGGCTCGCAGGTGTGGCAGCGCGACTACGCATACTCCGCGCAGGGCTTCCTCACGCAGGCGCAGGACGCGCACGACAGCTACGGGTATGGCTATGCGCCCGAGGGGCTGCCCACGTCCATCGAGGAGAACGGCACGTCGCGCGCGGTGACGCGCACGGGCAGCACGCTCACCGCGGGCAACGTGACGTACACGTTCGATGCGCTGGGCCGGGCGGTGACGAAGGGGGACCTGACGTTCACCTACGGGCCCAACGGGCACGTGGCCACGGCGGCGCGGGGCAACAAGCAGTGGCACTTCCTCTACGACGAGACGGGCCAGCGCATCCTCAAGCGCGAGGGCACGGTGCCAGTGGCCGCGTACCTGGAGGATGGCGAGTACCTGGACGCGTCCGGCCTCACGGTGCCGGTGCACTTCGCGGGTCAGCTGGTGGGCGTCCTCCAGCAGGGCACGTTCCGCCCGCTGGCGGCGGACACGCGGGGCACGCTGCTGACGGACACGGCGGGCGCGCCGTTCGTGGCGTCGCCGTACGGCAACCGCACGGCGCATCCGGATGTCTCGGCTGCGATTGAGTTCGTGAAGAAGGGGTACGACGCGGACCTGGGCCTCATCCGCATGGGCGTGCGGGACTACGACGCCACGCTGGGGCAATTCCTCACGCCGGACGGCCTGTTCCTGGAGTCGCCGGAGATGTGCCTGGCGAGCCCAGCGAGTGCAACCTGTACTCGTACGCACGTGGCAACCCGACGGGCTTCACGGATCCGAGTGGCAAGTGCTCGGCGAGCTTGAAGTCTGGCATTGACTGCCTGGGGCCCGCGCTGGCGCAGGGCGCGGCGGTCGAGCAGGAAATGGTCATGGCCTGGAACGACGGCAACTACGGCACGGCCTCGGTCGCGGCCGTCCTGGGCGTGGCCAACGGCGCCCAGGTGGTGTCGATGTTCCTGGTGCAGGGCGTGCTGGACGTCGGCAACGCCAGCTACAACGCGACGTCTGGTTTCATGGAGGGGGACTACGACCGCGCCCGCGACGGCTCCATCCAGCTGCTGGCGGCCATGGTGCTGGGAAAGATGGGGCAGAGCGCCACGGTGATGAGCGCGGAGCTTGCTCCGATCAACCGGATCACCTCCCAGCTGGCGGCGACGAAGACCACAACGACGGTCGCTGCCAAGGCCACCGCCGAGGCTGCGGAGGTCTTCCAACACGGCAAGATCTACGAAATGACCATTGCAACGAGCAAGGGTCCCGTGGACATGCTCGCGGAGGTGGTCGTGTCAGGGAAGACCTTGACGTTGAAGGACATGGCGATCTTCCAGCGCGGAAAGGAGCCCCTGACGGGCCTGCTGAGGGAGGTGCTCAAGGGGAAGACCGAGCTGGTGAACGCCGCTCGCGAGGCCGGCTTCGAACAGTTGATCATCAAGGGCATTCGCCACCCGGAAGCCAGCACCTCCGCGAAGCCAGGTAAGATCGTCGAAATCACCGTCGACCTGCTCAAATGAGGCGAGCTGCAACCATGAACTACGACACCGTCATCGCTTCGCTTCGACAGGACGTCCAGCGTGGCCTCTCCGTGGAGGACACGGTCGTGGCACTGCATGCTTCGGGGCTGACGCTCATCCAGAGCATCAAGGCGCTGGTGGAACTCTTTGGCATGTCCCTGGGGGACGCGAAGGCTAGGGCCGCGAGTCATCCCGTCTGGACCAACGTCGCGAAGGCAGCAGAACCGCTGCATGACGAGCTGGAGGCCTACGCGGAGAAGAACAAGGGCCGTCAGTAGGCAGCCGAGCCGGGGCGGGGACGTGCATCCCGCCTCCGCGTTCCCGCGGCAGGTCCTCCAGCAAGGAGGGCCTGCCGCTGAATCAATCGGTTGAAAGTGATTGCGGACGTGGAGTCCCCGGGCCCCGAGGTGCTCGGGGCCCTGAGACAGCGGTTCCCGGAGGCCGTGGACCTGCCGGACTGACTCACCCCGCCAGCGGCAGGCCGTCCGTGGACTCCACCAGGACGTTGCCGCGCACCCAGCCCAGCAACCCGGTGGAGGACTTCACCAGGTACCAGACGTCCTCCCGGTCCCCGAGCTTCGCGGGGACGCTCGCGGCCAGCACCCGCACCTTGGAGCCCTGCGCCGTCGTGGCCACCACCGCGGAGCCCGTGCGGCTGTGCGCCAGCGGGAAGGACTTCTTCACCGTGGCCTCCACGCCCGCCGCCGTGGCGTCCAGGCCCACCGCGTACAGCTCCTGCGGCACGTGCACCAGCTTCCACGCCTTGCGGTCCAGCGTGTACTTGTCCCGCTTCTGCCAGAAGCCCATCCACGTATCGACCAGGACGATGCCGTTGCCCTTCGCCTCCGTCAGCGCGCGCACGCCCCCCAGCGGCTTCACCGTCCTGCCGTCGTAGCCGTAGAGGAAGAAGCGGTGGTCGTCGTCCACGTTGCCCAGCGTGTGGACCAGCAGCTCCTTCCATTTGTCGCCCGTGTCCAGGTCCACCACCGTGAAGCCTCGCACCTCGTTGCCGGAGGCGTTGCCCTGCGACGTGGCGCCTCCCACCTTCAGCGTGAACTTCCCGTCCTTGCCCGCGCTGAGGGACACCGCGTCCGGCTTGCCGTCCCCGTCCAGGTCCACCTGCGCGGACGTCACGGGCTCGTCGTTCTTCTGCGCGGACGCAGGCGCACCGGCGAACAGCACGGCGGAGGACAGCACGGCCAGCAGGGATGTCTTCACGGAAGAGGACCTCGGTCGGGAACAGGGGCCGCGTCACGCTAGCCGCCCGCCAGGCCCCCGGACACGCGCTTTCACCCCGAGCGGCGGAAGCGCCCCCGGAAGTGCCGGTCCAGGTACACCTCCGCGTGCGCCAGGGCCTCGCGCGTCCCGGACGGCAGCTCCAGCCCGGCCGCGGCCACCCGCGCCTGGCGCATCGCGGAGCCCCTTCCGTCCCCAGCGGAACCCAGGGCGGCCGCCACCGCGTCCACCCGGGCGTGCGCGGCGTCCACCACGCCCTTCGCCTCCTCCAGGGACACCTCCCCCTCCGCCAGCGCGGTGAAGAGCTGGCAGCGGTAGCGGCGGCAGGCCTCCGGGCGCTCCTCGTAGACGGTGCAGCACAGCCCCTCCAGCGCGGCGCAGCGCTGGGGCAGCACCTCCGCGCCGTCCTCCCGCGTCCCCAGCGGCAGGCCCCGCCGGCGCAGGGCTTGCGCCTCGGCGGGCTTCAGCGGCACCTGGGTGAAGAGGGTGCCGTCACAGCACATGCCGCAGTGGAGGCAGAGGGTGGACAGGGCGGAGGACATGGCGCGTGCGGGATAACCCCCCGCCGGGGAGCGAGTCATCCCCGACGTGCGTGTTCGCCCGGACCTCCATCCTCCAAGGCAGGCCAGGTCTCACCAGCCGACATGCGACAATCCCCCGTGTTCCATGTGTCGGAGTCACCCGGTTTTCATGGGTTGCGCGCGACCGAGGGGAGGGACAGGGCTGCACCTGTCTCAAAAGGCCATGCTCCTGTCCGTGGTGGAAATCCTCGGACAGTGAGAAGCCAGTTCGCGACAGTCCAGCCCGTGGCCGGGGACACGGCCCGAAGGTCTGAGTGCAGACGGGGTGAATGATCTCCACTCTGTGGGAATCCGAGTTCCCCGGGTCACCTGCAACTTGGGGACACCACGGTTTCTTCGGACGTCGTAGATTCATGCCCCGCAGGACATCAGGGAGCCCCCATGCACACGGACACTCACGACGCGCCGGCTGGCCGCGAAGCCCTCCTCGGATACCGGGTGGGGACGGAGCTCAGCGCGGCGGCCTCGTTTGGCGCGGACTTCTCTTCCGGGCGTCTGGTGCAGCTGTCGCTGGAGCACCTCACGCTCCACCTGGAGTCGCGCGCGGTGCCCCGCAAGGGACAGGCGGCGTCCGTGGTGGTGGGGGAGGGCGAGCGGTGGGCCACCGCGCTGGACGCGGAGGTGATTGGCGTCAACGCCCTGCGCCCGGAGGTGAGCCTGCGCTTCGTCGCGCCGCCGCTGGACGCGGGCCGCCGCATCGTGGGCCTCCTGGAGTCGCTGCGTGACAACGGCCTGCTGCTCACGCCGGAGACGCGGCCCGTGTGGCGCGAGCAGATCGACCGCGCGGAGCGCGTCACGCGCATCTGCGAAGCGCTGGCGTCCCGGCAGGCCCGCGGCGTCCTGCGCTCGCGCGACGGCCAGGCCGTGGCGGAGGTCACCTGCGCCTTCTTCGAGCCGCTCCAGGACGCGTTCGCCTGGAACCTGCACGGCGCGCTGCCCCCGGGCCCCTCACCCTGGAGGCCTTCGGCTACTCCAGCGTGGTGCACTTCCAGGTGGACGCGGCGCGCATGGAGGGCGGCCTGCTGGTGATGACGACGCCCCCGTCGCTGGTGCGCTTCCGCCACCGGTGGCTGCGCCGCACGCAGGCCAGCGCGTCCTGCACGCTGGAGTTCGACCATCCGCTCTGGCCCCAGGTGCACGTGCACCGCGGCCTGCTGGACGTGTCCTACGAAGGCCTGTCCTTCCTCACGCAGCCCGGCGAGGACCTGATGTACCCGGGCCTGCGCCTGCCGGTGATGGAGGTGGCCCTGGACGGCTGCGCGCCGGTGCGCCTGCGCGCGGAGGTGCGCAACATCTCCAGCACGCCCCACGGCCGCCGCTGCGGCGTGAGCGTCCGGCCCCTGGACGCCGAAGGGGCCCGCGCGTGGCGCGCGCTGGTGGAGGCCCAGGCCCACCCCACCACCAAGGTGGAGGGCGACTGGAACGACGCCACCTGGAAGCTCTTCGAGCGCTCCGGCTACTTCCGCCTCCCGGGCAAGGAGCCGGAGAAGTTCACCAGCCTGCGCGACCAGTTCTCCCGCGCGCAGGACAAGCTCCAGGAGGCGCCGCTCTTGGGCTACCGCGTGGTGCGCCCCGCGGAGGACGGCATGGAGGCCACGCTGTCCGTGCTCAAGCCCTACGCGGGCAGCTGGATGGCGCACCAGCTGGCGCGGCACCAGCCGCCGGGCAGCCGCTCCACCGCGCGCGAGGCCCTGCGCGACATCTACCTGCGCGGCTACGAGCCCACGCAGGCGGACCCGGAGGTGAAGTGGTTCTTCGCCTACTGCGAGGCGAACGTGCGCTGGGTGCGCTACACGAAGTTCGACTTCGCCACCTGGTACGCGGACACCGGCCAGACGTGCCTCGTCCCCTTCCGCCTGATGGAGGGCGAGGTGGACAGCCTCTGGACGAAGCCCGCGAACATCACCCTGGGCGCGCCCACCCAGGAGGAGCGCGCCAGCTTCTTCGCCCGCGTGGCCGGCACCCGCCCGGAGGCCTACCGGGAAGCGCTGGACCTGGTGCCGGAGCGCTTCGACCTGGAGGCCACGCGCACCGGCTGGGGTGACGCGGGCCTGTCCCGCGAGCGCGAGCTGGTGGTGGCCCGCCATGAAGGCCGCGCCGTGGCCTTCGCGGTGTTCGAGTCCGCGCAGCCGGGCCTGAACCTCTTCAACGTGCTGGACGGCGTGCGCCTGGTGCCGCTGGAGGAGGACGCGCGGCCGCAGGTGCAGGACGCGTTCGTGGCGCTCCTGGCCCAGGCGGCGGAGTGGTACCGCGCGCGCGACCGCAAGGTGTTCGTCCACTACGTGGAGGCCACCTGCGTGGAGTACGCGGAGCGCGTGTCCCTGGCGGACCTGGGCGACGGCAAGCTGTGGGTGATGTCCGCCCGGCTGCTGCCGGAGTTCCTGGAGCACCTCTGCGAGTCCACCACGCCGCGCGTGGCGTAGCGGGACTCCGGGCGGGCCGGAAGACGCCTTCCGGCCCGGTGCGGCTCAAGAGGCCCTAGAGCCCCTCGTCGTCCGGGTCCGGGTAGGACTCCAGCTCCTCTTCCTCCTCCTCCACCGGGGCGGGCGCCTTGGCGTGGCGCCCCTTGCCGCCCTTGCCCTCGTGCGCCGGAGCGCCAATGTCCGAGTCCGGGCCCACGATGTAGCCCTGGCGCCCCTGCTGGATGCGGCGCAGGACCCCTTCCTGCTCCAGCGCCTCCAGCAGCCGCGCGAAGGTGGAGAAGCCGTGGTCGCGCTCGTCGAAGTCGGGCTCCTTGCGGACGATGGTCTCCTTGATGAGCGACGGGTTGAGCGGGCCCGTCGCGCGGCGCAGCAGGCTCTGCACCACCTCGCGCGCGACGGCGGCACCTCCGCCTTGGGCTTGCCGCCCTTGGACTCGGCGCCCTCCTTGGAGCCCTTGCCCTCGTGGCCCTTGTCGTGGCCCTTCCCGCCCCGCTTGCCGCCCTTGCCCTCGTCGCCCTTGGCGCCCCGGCCGCCGTGGTCGCGGTCCTTCTCCTTGTGGGAGCCGTCGCCCTTGTGCTTGGGCTTCATGTAGATGAACTGGTCGCACGCCCTCACGAACATCTGGGAGCTGGCCTCCCTCACCGCCAGGCCAATGACGGTGCGGCCGTTCTCACGCAGCTTGTACGCCAGGGGGCAGAAGTCGCTGTCGCCGGAGGCGATGACGAAGGTGTCGATCTGCTCGCGCGCGTAGCACAGCTCCAGCGCGTCGATGACCAGGCGCATGTCCGCGCTGTTCTTGCCGGCGCGGGTGGAGGGGGGCACGTCCACCAGCTCCACGCCCACGTCGTGCAGGCGCTGCTTCGCGTCCTCGAAGCGCGTCCAGTTGCAGTAGGCGCGGCGGAAGACGACCTTGCCCTGCTCCAGGAGCTGGTCCAGCGCGGGCTGCAGGTCGAACTGGCTGGCGCTGATGCCCGTGTTGGTGACCAGGTTCTCGAAGTCGATGAAGAGTGCGATGCGGTGCTGCTCGTCGGTACGTCCAGCCAAAGGTGCCTCGTATTCGTGTGCGAGCGGTCCTTGGCTCGCGTGCGCTCCACCCTACTGTGGGGACGCTGCCGCGCGCACGGTCCGTGTTCCGCCCTGAACATTCAGTGCCACCCACCCTACGTTTGGGGCCTGAGCCCGGGGGCAGCGCCCCCGTGACACGGAGGTGTGAACATGATGCACGGATTCCCCCGGCGGTTGCGAGCAATGGCGTGGGCGGCGCCGACGCTTGGCCTCTTGTTGTGCGCCGGTCCCGCCCTGGCGAGTGAGCCCCAGGTCAGCAAGGACGGCGACCAGGGGGGTAACACGCCGTCGAACATGGCCGAGCCCGCGAGCACCAGCCCCTCGAACGTCGTGGGCACCGTCCCGACGACGTCCCCCGCGGCCATCACCCAGGGCCTGCCCGTGAGGCAGATCACCCCGGATGAGGACCGCATGCGCCAGGTGAGCGGGCCCGTGGTGAAGCAGGACGGGCTGACGCTGTACGTGCGGGACGTGACGGGCCCGGTGGTGCCGCTGGACCTGAGCGCCCTGAACATCCACAAGGCGCCCAACAAGGGGCAGCAGGTGGTGGCCCTCTACCAGGTGGAGGACAAGACGGACAACGTGGCCCTGTCCCTCCAGGGGGAGAAGCAGAAGTGAGGCCGGCCGGGCCCTAGTCCGGCTTCGCGCCGCCGCGCACCTCGTCCAGGACGCTCAGGTCCACGAGCCCCGCGATGTCGGCGCTGGGGAGGTACCCCAGCGCCTTCGCGTGCTCGGCGGACGTCTTGAGCGCGGAGGGCACGGGGTCCAGGCTCGGCTCCAGGCGGGAGAACGCGGCCTGGAGCACGGGCCCGGGCAGGGGCTTTCGCGTGAGCTGGCCGAAGGCGGAGTTGACCGCCGTGGCGAAGGCGGCCGGGTCCGCGCGCCAGCGCTCGGTGAGCTGGACGTGGGTGCGCAGGAGCGCCGCGATGCGCGAGCGCTGCGTCTCCAGCACCTTCTTCGTCGTCACCACCACCGTGGTGGGGAAGCGCTGGTCCGGCCAGAGGTCGCGCTCGTCCACCAGGATGTGACCGCCCCCTTCCGCGAGCATGCGCGACCCCCAGGGCTCGGGCACCCACGCGCCTTCGATGGCGCCCTGGAGGTACTGGGCCAGGATGTCCGGGCTGCTGAGGGGAATCACCTGCACGTCGCCGCCGGCGTCCACGGCGATGCTCAGCTTCTGGGCCTTCAGCCAGGTGCGCAGGGCGATGTCCTGCGTGTTGCCCAGCTGCGGGGTCGCCAGCTTCTTGCCCTTGAGCTCCTGGGCCGTCTTCGCGCTCTTCACCACCAGCACCGCGCCGCCGTTCACCGCGCCCGCGATGATGCGCAGCTCCTTGCCGGCCTTGAGGTACGTGTTGATGGCGGGGCCCGGGCCCACGTAGGCCACGTCCACGGAGCCCGCGACCAGCGCCTCCATGGCGGCGGGGCCCGCGTTGAACGGCCGCACCTCCATGTGGCCCACCCCCGGCTGGGACGCGAAGAGCCCCTCCGAGTTCGCCACCAGCGCCTGGGCGTGCGTGATGTTGGGGAAGAAGGCCACGCGCAGGGGCGCGTTGGGGCCGGAGGGCGTGTCCTTCTTGCAGGAGGCCACGCCGCTCAGGAGGACGACGCAGACACCGAGGAGCAGCGACAGCGGACGCGCGGAAGACATGGTGCGTCACGCTAATGGGGACTCCCCGCCTGGTTTCAATGGCCGCGGGGGCGAAAGCGTCCTGGGGCTCACACGGACGCCGTCAGGCCCCACCGGCGCCTCAGGCGCGTCTCCACCGTCTGGAAGAGGACGCGGTCCACCGTGATGCCGATGAGGATGATGGCCAGCATCACCGCCATCACCTGCGCCACGTCCATCAGCTCGCGGCCCATGGTGAGCAGCTGGCCCAGGCCGCCGGAGACGAAGAGCAGCTCCCCCGCGAGCAGCGCGCGCCACGCGAAGCTCCACCCCAGCTTGAGGCCGGTGACGATGCCGGGCAGCGCGCCGGGCAGGAGCACGCCGAAGTAGAAGCGCGGGCCCCTCACGCCCAGGGTCCGCGCCACGCGGGCCAGCTGCGGGTCCAGGCCGTTGACCGCGTCCTCGGTGGCGATGGAGATGCCCAGCACGCTGCCCATCACCACCACGAAGAGGATGGCGCCGTCGTTGAGGCCGAACCACAGGAGGGCCAGCGGCAGCCAGCAGATGGAGGGCAGGGCCTGCAGCCCCATCACCACCGGCCTCACCGCGTTGCGGAAGAAGGACAGCCGCGCGATGCAGAGCCCCAGCGGGACGCCGATGGCCACCGACATGAGGTAGGCGCGCGTCAGCCGTCCCAACGAGCGCAGCGTGGCGCCGCCCAGCTGTCCGTCGCGGGCCATGGCGAGGAGCGCCTGGAGCACCTCCAGCGGCCCGGGGAACAGGTGCTCGTTCCACACGCCGGAGCGCGACAGCCCCTCCCAGAGCGCGAAGAGCAGCGCGATCATCCCCAGCTTCTGCGCCCACTTCAGCATGGCGGTGTCCCCCGTCCCCTCTAACGACTGGTCACGACGCGGGTCCGGGGCAGGCTGGACGGCGTGCGCGGGCGGCGGCTCAAGGGCTCCGGGGGCGGGGCCTCCGGGGGCGCCCTTCCGCGGCGCGCAGGCGGTGGCGGATGTCGCGCGCCATCGCGTCCAGGGACGGGTCCTCCAGCGAGCGCGGCATGGGCAGGTGGAGCTCCAGGTCCTCCACCACGCGGCCCGGGCGGGGCGCCATCAGCACCACGCGGGTGCCCAGCATCAGGGCCTCCTGCACGTCGTGGGTGACGAACACCACCGTCTTGCCGGAGTGCAGCCAGATGGCCTGCAGCAACTCCTGCATGTGCACGCGCGTCTGGGCGTCCAGCGCGCCGAACGGCTCGTCCATCAGGAGCACGTTGGGGTCCACCGCGAGCGCCCGGGCGAGGCTCGCGCGCATCTTCATGCCGCCGGAGAGCTCATGGGGCAGCGTGTCCGCGAAGCCCTCCAGGCGCACGCGCCGGATGAAGGTGTCCGCCCGCTCGCGGCGCTCGGAGCGGGGCACGCCCCGGGCGCCCAGCGCGAAGGTGATGTTGCCGCGCACGGTGAGCCACGGGAACAGCGCGGCCTCCTGGAACATCAGGAGCCGGTCCGGCCCGGGCCCCCGGATGGGCCTGCCGTCAATGGCCACGCTGCCGCCCGTGGGGGCCACGTGGCCCGCCAGCGCGTAGAGCAGCGTGGACTTGCCGCAGCCGGAAGGGCCGAGCAGACAGACGAACTCCCCCGAGCGGACGTTGAGGTTCACGTCCTTCAGCGCCACGACCTTGTTGGCGTAGTGGTGGCCCAGCTGGGCGACGGAGATCTTCGCCCGGTCCGCGTTCACGTTCGCGGGCCGGAGCAGGTGGGGCGCCGCCTGGCGCAGGCCCCGCATCCGCTCGATGAGGCGTCGAAGCATTCGCCAGAACCTATACATCTGCCCCAAGGTCGCACAGGCGGGGCCTGGAAGCGGGCGGGCGCCTTTCACTGAAGGACAGCGGGTGCCGCCGCGGCGCCTGGCCGGCTGCCCTCCAGGGTGGAGGCGCGGGTGCCGTCAGGGCGCGGCGGCCCGCTCCGCCCCGCGGTGCGCGAGCGTGCGGGAGAGCAGCCACAGGCTCAGGGCGAGCACGCCCAGGCCCACGCCGGTGAAGGCGCCGCCCACGCGCAGCGACGCCTGCCGGTGGTCCTCGAACACCGCGAGCGCGTCCGTGCGGGGGCCGGTGAGGTAGCGCCGCACGGTGTCCGCGTAGGCCCGGGCCTCCGCCTCGTCCTCCGTCCACTGGTAGGCGAGCGGCTGGACGCCGGTGGCCGTCCGCAGCTGGGGCCGGAAGATGGGCGCGGCGCCACTGCGAGCGCTGCGGCTGCGGGCCACCTCCACGTCCTGGAGGTCCTGGGGCGCGTAGCGGCCCACCTCCTCCTGACCCAGACAGCTGGAGCGGGTGAGGACGCACGGGCCCTGGGGCTCGCAGCGCAAGTCCATGCGCGCCTTCTGGCCAAGGAAGAACACCCCCAGCACCAGGAAGGGCAGGGCGAGCAGCAGGAAGGCCGTGGCACCGATGGCGGTGGCGCGGCTGCGTCGGGGGGCGGGGGGCGCACGCACGCCTGCGTCTATAGACCCGCGCGTCCCCGGGGGCAGTGCTTTCACGCGCCCGCGGGTGCCGCCCTCCAGGCAGGCGGGCGGGCGGCACGGGCCGTCCAGCGCCCGTCCCCCCTGGCGGGCCCGGTGGGGAGACAGGGGCGGAGGGCAGGCACTTGCGACATGGGTCCCAAGTCCGCACCCCTTGTCCTGGGACGTGCAGCACTTCGCCCGGAAGGAGTCCTCCAGCCCATGAAGGCCGTGGCCATCATGTTCCCCTCGCGCGAGCCGCGCATCCTCGACGTCCCCGAGCCGCGGCTGCACTCGCCCACCCAGGTCAAGGTGCGCACGCTGGAGATTGGCGTGTGCGGCACGGACCAGGACATCCTGAAGGGCCACCACGGCATGGCGCCGAAGGGTGAGGACCACCTGGTCCTGGGCCACGAGTGCCTGGGCGAGGTGCTGGAGGTGGGCGCGCACGTGCAGGGCCTGAAGCCGGGGGACCTGGTGGTGCCCCGGGTGCGCAGGCCCTGTCCGCACGCGCACTGCCCCGCGTGCCGCCACGGCCACCCGGACTTCTGCGTGACGGGGGACTACACGGAGCGCGGCATCCAGGGCGCGCACGGCTTCGGTTCGGAGCACTTCGTGGAGGACGCGGCCTACCTGCACAAGGCGGACGACTCCTTGCGCGGCGTGGCCGTGCTCACGGAGCCGCTGACCATCGCGGAGAAGGGCCTGCGCGAGCTTTCGCACATCCAGTCCCGCCTGCCGTGGAAGGTGAGCCCCGGCAAGGCGCTGGTGCTGGGCGCGGGGCCGGTGGCGCAGCTGGGCGCCATGGCGCTGCTGCGCGCGGGCTTCGACGTGACGGTATACTCGCGCAGCCCCAAGCCCAATGAGAAGGCCGCCGCAGCCGAAGCGGTGGGCGCGCCGTACCTCTCCTCCAAGGAGGTGACGGTGGAGGCCCTGAAGCAACGGCTGGGCGGCGGCGTGGCCGTCATCTACGAGGCGACGGGCGCGTCGAAGGTGGCCTTTGACTCGCTCCAGGTGCTGGAGGAGAACGGCGTGCTCATCTTCACCGGCGTGCCAGGGCGCGAGGAGCCGCTGGAGCTGCAGGGCGACCAGGTGATGGGGCAGCTGGTGCTGGGCAACCGGGTGATGTTCGGCACGGTGAACGCGGCGGACAGCGACTTCCGTGAAGCGCTGGAGGACCTGGCCCGCTTCCGCGCGAAGTGGCCGGGGCGGCTGGAGGCGCTCATCACCCAGCGCCACCCGCCGTCGGAGTTCGCGAAGGTGGTGGAGGCGAAGGGCGGCATCAAACACGTCATCTCATTCCAGGAGCATGCCCGGTGAATCCCCATCACGAGGACCTGAAGGGCGGCGTGGCCATTGAAGACCACGGCGTCATCGGGGACCTCCGCACGGTGGCGCTGGTAGGCAACGAAGGCACCATCGACTGGCTGTGCTATCCGCACTTCGACAGCCCCAGCCTCTTCGCGGCGCTGCTGGACCCGGAGAAGGGCGGGTACTGGCGCGTGTCCCCGGAGCCGGACGGGGTGATGAAGCGGCAGTTCTACTGGCCGGACACCAACGTGCTGGTGACGCGCTTCTACACGCCGGCGCGTGGGGGAGCTCATCGACCTGATGCCCCTGGGCAAGGGGTCGAAGGCGGAGGGGCGCGTCGTGCTCCGGCGCATCCGCGTGGTGCGCGGGGAGATGTCCTTCCGCATGGAGTGCTTCCCCGCGTTCAACTACGCGCGGGACGAGCACGAGACGCACGTGGTGAACGGCGGCGCGGCCTTCCTCTCCAAGAGCCTGAGCATGCAGCTGGTGACGCCCGTCCCGCTGAAGCAGGTGGCCAACGGCGTCGTCGCGCACTTCACGCTGAAGGAGAGCCAGTCCGCGGTCTTCACCCTGCGCGAGGGCGGCGTGGAGGGCTGCCACCACCACCTGCACACGCACGAAACCGCGGAGAAGCTCTTCCGCGACACGGTGGACTACTGGCGCCACTGGCTGTCCCGGTGCAAGTACACGGGGCGGTGGCGGGAGATGGTGCAGCGCTCGGCGCTGGCCCTGAAGCTGATGACCTTCGAGCCGTCCGGGGCCATCATCGCGGCGCCCACGTGCAGCCTGCCGGAGTCCCCGGGCGGGACGCGCAACTGGGACTACCGCTACTGCTGGCTGCGCGACGCGGCCTTCACCGTCTACGCGTTCATCCGCATCGGCTTCAACGAGGAGGCCGCCGCGTTCATGCGCTGGGTGGAGAAGCGCTGCGCGGAGAACGGGGACGGCCCGCTGCCCTGATGTTCAGCCTGGACGGCACGCCGGTGCCGAAGGAGGAGGAGCTCCGGCACCTGCGCGGCTACGGCGGCGCGCAGCCGGTGCGCATTGGCAACATGGCGGCGAAGCAGCTCCAGCTGGACATCTACGGCGAGCTGATGGACTCCGTGTACCTGTCCAACAAGTACGCCGCGCCCATCTCCTATGACTTCTGGCGGCACCTGCGGCGGCTGGTGGACTGGGTGTGCGACCACTGGCGCATCGAGGACGAGGGCATCTGGGAGATCCGCGGCTCCCGCCGGCACTTCGTCTATTCGAAGCTGATGTGCTGGGTGGCGGTGGACCGGGCCATCCGGCTGGCGGACAAGCGCAGCCTGCCGGCGGACCGCACGAAGTGGCTGAAGACGCGCGACGCCATCTTCGAGGAGATCATGGACAAGGGCTGGTGCAAGCAGAAGGGCGCCTTCATCCAGGCCTACGGGCACGAGGCGCTGGACGCGGCCAACCTCCTCATGCCGCTGGTCTTCTTCCTGTCGCCGGTGGATCCGCGGATGCTCTCCACGCTGGACGTCATCCGCAAGGCGCCCCGGGACGGGGGCCTCACGTCGGACGGCCTGGTGTTCCGCTACGAGGCGGACGAGAAGCTGGACGGGATTCAAGGCAGCGAAGGCACCTTCAACCTGTGCAGCTTCTGGCTGGTGGAGGCGATGACGCGCGCGAGCGCGGTGCGGCCGGACCTGCTGGACGAGGCGCGGCTCATCTTCGAGCGGATGCAGGGCTACGCGAACCACCTGGGGCTGTACGCGGAGCAGACGGGCATGTCCGGCGAGGCGTTGGGCAACTTCCCGCAGGCGCTCACGCACCTGTCGCTCATCAGCGCCGCGTACAACCTGGACCGGACGTTGGGCCGCCACGATTGACGAAGGGGACGGTAGACTCGCGCGCACCCGCCATGCCCGACCTGTACCCGCTGCTGTTCCGCTTCGCCGTGAAGGCGGATGCCCACTACGACGTGCTGAGCCGCCGCGTGCGCAAGGGGCTGGGCATCGCCCCGCCGCTGCGCATCCTGCCGTACCGGGGCTACGGCACCCCGGAGCGCGTGGTCATCAAGGCGCGCGTGCTGGAGGAGCGCAAGGTGACGCCCCAGCGCCAGCGCCACACGCTGTGGAGCAGCGCCGTGGCCTCCTACAAGCGCTACATGACCCGGGAGATCGCCAGCGCGCACGTGGCGGTGCGCTGGGGGGACAAGCACTGGGAGGGCGTCACGGACGAGGAGGGCTTCCTGGAGCTGTGGGTGCCGCCGCCCGAAGGCGTGCGCTCCGGCTGGCACATGGTGGAGCTGGAGCTCTTGTCCCCGGAGGCGGAGGGCGTGCCGCGCGTGACGGCGCCGGTGCGGGTGGCGGGGACGAGCGCGGAGCTGGGCGTCATCAGCGACATCGACGACACGGTCATCGCCACGGGGGTGACGGATCCGCTCAAGCGCGCGTGGGCGCTGTTCCTCACGGAGCACCGGGGGCGGCTGCCCTTCCCGGGCGTGGACGCGTTCTACGCGGCGCTCCAGGCGGGCGCGAGCGGCACGGCGGACAATCCCATCCTCTACGTGTCCAGCAGCCCGTGGAACCTCTACGAGCACCTGGACGAGTTCCTCTCCATCCACCGCATCCCCATTGGGCCGCTGCTCTTGCGCGACTGGGGCCTGTCGCGCGACGGCTTCGCGCCGGGCGGGGGCCACGGGCACAAGCTGGATAAGATCCGCGGCGTGCTGGAGACGCTGGGGCACCTGCCCTTCGTGCTGATTGGCGACAGCGGCCAGGAGGACGCGGAGCACTACCGCACCATCGCGCGCGAGTACCCGGGCCGCATCCGCTGCGTCTACATCCGCAACGTGCCGGGGCGCTCCAAGCGCGGCGAGGAGATGCAGGCCATCGCGAAGGACATCCGCGACGCGGGCAGCGAGCTGGTCGTGGTGGACGACACGGTGGCCGCCGCGAGGCACGCGGCGCGCGCCGGGTGGATCCGCTGGGAGGAGGTCCCGGAGGTGGAGGCCCACCGCCGCGAGGACGCCGCGCGGAGCGCCCTGGGCGAACGGGGCTGAAGCCTTCCCACCCCGCGCGTCACGGCGCGGTGACACCCGCGCGGCTCCCCGGTTCACCCCCGGGTGCGAGCCCCGGGGCTCACCCCACGGGGCGGCCGCTCTGCATGTGGACCATGCGGATGGCGCGCTCCATCAGCTCCCCCTGCGCGGAGCGCTTGTCGTTGGGCGTGGCGGCGGTGCGCCGCCGCCACGTGCCGTCCGCGGCCAGCTCCCACGCGCCGCTGGTGTCCACCATGCAGCGCTCCACCACGTCGCGCACCTGCGCGGCCAGGACCGGGTCCTCCACGGGCGCCAGGATCTCCACGCGGTGGTCCAGGTTGCGCGGCATCAGGTCCGCGGACCCGATGTAGCAGCGCGACGTCGCGCCCCGCTCGAAGGCGTAGATGCGCGGGTGCTCCAGGAAGCGGCCCAGGTTGGACACCACCCGGATGTTCTCCGACACGCCCGGCAGGCCCGGCCGCAGGCAGCAGATGCCGCGCACGTTGAGCTCCACGCGCACGCCCGCGCGGGACGCGTCGTAGAGCGCGCGGATGATGCCCGGGTCCACCAGCGCGTTCATCTTCATCAGGATGCGCGCGGGGGCCTCCGGCGTGTGCGCCGCGACCGTCTTGCGGATCTCCTCCATCAGCCCTTCGCGCATGGTCAGCGGCGCCACCAGCAGCTTGCGGAAGGAGCGCGGCCGGCCGAAGCCGGTGAGGAAGTTGAAGACGTCCGCCACGTCCGCGCCAATGTCCGGGTCCGTGGTGAACAGCCCCAGGTCCGTGTAGAGCCGCGCCGTCTTCGGGTTGTAGTTGCCCGTGCCGATGTGCACGTAGTGCCGCACCCGCTCGCCCTCGCGCCGCACGATGAGGATGGCCTTCGCGTGCGTCTTCAGGCTGGGAATCCCGTACACGACGTGCACGCCCGCCTCTTCCAGCGCGTTCGCCCAGCGGATGTTGGTGCGCTCGTCGAAGCGGGCCTTCAGCTCCACCATGCACACCGCCTGCTTGCCGTGCTCCGTCGCGCGGATGAGCGCGGGCACCAGCGGCGAGCTGTCCGACGTGCGGTACACCGTCTGCTTCAGCGCCAGCACGTCCGGGTCCTCCACCGCCTCGCTCACGAAGCGCTCCACCGACGTGGTGAAGGACTCGTAGGGGTGGTGCACCAGCAGGTCGCCCCGGCGCATCGCGGACATCACCGTGCCGCCGCCGTCCGGGGACTCGTTGTCCGTGCGCAGCCGCGCCTGCGTCACCGGCGTCCACGGCGGGTCGCGCTGCTCGGAGAAGCCCGGCGTCATCGCCAGCGACATCATGTCCGCCAGGTCCAGCAGGCCGTGCTCCTCGTACACCTGCCGGGGCTCCAGCGTCAGCGCCTCCACCAGCGGCTCCAGCAGCTTCGCGTTCATCCCCGCCTGCACCTCCAGGCGGATGACGTCCCCGAAGCGGCGCTGGCTCAGCTCCGTCTCCACCGCCTTGAGCAGGTCCTCCGCGTCCTCGGACACGGTGAAGTCCGCGTCGCGCGTCACGCGGAACAGGCTCCAGTTGAGGACCTCCATCCCGGGGAACAGGTCCCCCAGGTGCTGCGCGATGATCTCCTCCAGCGGCACGAAGAACGCGCCCCCCTTGAGCGGCACGAAGCGGGGCAGAATCTCCTTGGGCACCTTCACCCGCGCCACGCTCTCCTCCTCCGCCACGGGGTCTCGCAGCAGCACCGCCAGGCTCAGGGACAGGTTGGAGATGTACGGGAAGTGCCGCCCCAGCCCGATGGCCAGCGGCGTGAGCACGGGGAAGATCTGCTCACGGAAGCGCTGGTCCACCTGCGCGCGCTGGTCCGCGTCCAGCTCCTTCATGGACAGGATGCGCAGGCCCTTCTCCGCCAGCGCGGGGCGCAGGACCTTCTCGAAGCAGTCCGCGTGGCGCCGGCCCTGCTCCAGGATGCCCGTGTGCAGCTTGTCCAGCGTGTCGCCGGGGGACGCGCCGTCCGGCACCAGCCGGCCCACGCGCGCGGCGATCTGCTCGTGCAGCCGCGCCACGCGGATCATGAAGAACTCGTCCAGGTTGCGCGCGTAGATGGAGATGAACTTCAGCCGCTCCATCAGCGGCACCTCCGGGGACTCCGCCAGCTGCAGCACCCGGTCGTTGAAGGCCAGCCACGACAGCTCCCGGTTGAAGAACAGGCCGCTGTCCGTCACCTCCGTGCCCGGCGGGACGACGTCCCGGTCCAGGGTCTTCTGGGTGGTGTTTTTCGCGGCGGCGCGCTTCGCCATGACGTGTGACTCCTCGAGATGAGCCTCAGGGTGTGCCCTCTAGCAGTCCGGCACCGCGCGAATTGTGAACTTGCACGTCTGGCCTGGAACCGGACATCCGGGCGTATCCCACCCTGGACGACTCCAGCAGCGGCCGGCGGGGCGTACGGGCCGTGGACTCCCCGGCAGTCCACCGCTTGAATCCGGCGCGGACTGGCGGCATTCAAGAGGGGTGAGCGCTCCCAATCTCCCGTTTCCGTCCGTTCCAGACGGTGCCCCGGCGGACACGTCCCCGGACGCCCTGTTCACGGCCTTCCGTGAGGGGGCCCAGAAGAAGTCCGGCCGCTTCACCTTCACCTGGTTCGTGGCCGCCGCGGTGCCGGTGGTGCTCGCCCTGGGCTTCGTCGGCCTCTGGCGCGCGAACGGGACGTCCTTCTCCGTCGTCACGCCGCACGGCATCAAGGTGCTGCGCGCGGGGATGAGCACCCAGGAGGTGGGGGGCCTGCTGGGCAACCCGCTCACGCTCCAGAAGCAGGGCGCCCAGGACTGCTACCGCTACGGCCGGCCCAACTTCGTGAACGAGGTCTTCGTCGTGTACTCCGTCTGCTACGAGCAGGGGCAGGTGCGCGACGTGCTCACGCACCAGTACTCGGCCTGGCAGATAGACCCCGCCACGGGCGCCTTCGTCGCGCCCGGGCAGCCCGCCGGGCCCAAGAACCCGGCGGGGTAGCGCTCAGCCCTGGGCGAGCCCTTCCTCGGCGCCCTCGAAGGTCACCCGGGCCTGCGTCATCACGTGCTCCACGGCGAGCAGGTGCCACGCGACGTCGGTCATCTGCGCGGACGCGGCCGGGTCCAGCAGGGACTCGCGCAGCTGCGCCTCGGTGATGCCGAAGGGCTCCGAGGACTCCTTGAGCAGCTCCAGCGCGGCCTGCGGCGTGAGCTGGAGCTTGTCCCGCTGCGCGATGGCGCGGAGCACCAGGGCAATCTTCAGCCGGCGCTCCACGTCGTCGCGGATGCCCGGGTGGTGCAGCCAGCCGTCCAGCGCCTCCTGCTGCTCCTCCAGGCTGAAGAACTTCTGCGCCAGCACCTCGCCCTCCGCCTGCTGCCAGCGGCGGCGGATCTCCTCGTCCACCAGCGCCTTGGGCACGGTGACGTTGGAGCGGGCGACGACTTCGTCCAGCACCCGGTTGCGCGCGTCCACCCAGAGCATGTCGGCCATCTCGCCCTCCATCTCCTCCACGATGGAGCTCATGACCTCCTCATGGGTGGAGCCGCGGCCCAGCTGCTGGAGGAAGGCGTCCGACTCCGTGTCGGGCATGCGCACCTCGCGCGCGGCCTTCACGTCCACCAGGAAGCGCGCCGGCATGCCGCGCAGCTGCTCCGCCGGGTAGTTGTCCGGCAGCACCAGCCCCACCTCCACGCTGTCGCCCACGCTGGCCTCGGCGATGACCTCCGCGAAGCCGGGCAGCATCACCTGGGGGGCCAGCTCCATCCAGTAGCCCACGCGGGTGCTCAGCGGGATGAGGCGGCCGTTGGCGTAGCCCAGGATGTCCAGCTGCACGTCGTCGCCCATGGCCAGCGCCTCGCCTTCCGCGCGCGGCCGGGCCTCCGCCTTCGCGCGGGCCAGCTCGTGGAAGCGCTCCAGGAGGTCCTCCTCCGTGAGGTCTTCCCCCTGCGGCACCCGGATGTTCAGGTTCTCCAGCGAGGGGGCCTTCACCTCCGGCAGGTCCGCCTGGTGGCCCAGGCCGGGCGCGACGGGCAGCCGCTGCACCAGCTGCCGCACGGGGGCCTCCACCGGGGCGGCGGGCGCTTCCGCGGGTTTGGCGCTGGCGGGGGGCCTGGTGCTTCCGGAAGGGGCGGCGGCGGACTTCGCCGGCTTCGCCGGGGCGGAAGACGGGCCGGACGCCTTGGCGGCCGGAGACTTCTCAGGGGGGTTCTTCTTCGTGGCCACCGGAGGGCCTCCTGGCAGGTAGCGACCGTGGTCCCAGAGGGGATTGAAACGAGCGCGTCTCACTCGGCCAAGGTGCCTACCAGAAAAGGGCCCTCCAGGGGACATCCCCGGGCCTTACGGCCCGGGGCCCTCACGTCACCGCGTCCGCTTTAGCCGAACAGGCCGCCGACGAAGCTGGAGACGGCGGAGACGGCGGCGCCCACCTGGCTGACCACCGGGATGTTGGTGGCGGCGGCGATGGAGCCCACGGCGGTGATGACGCCCGTGACCTTCTTGGTGGTGCTGGCGTTCGGGTCGCGCAGGGTGGAGATGGCGTTCGCCGTGTCGAAGGCGGCGATGGCGATGTTGGCGCCCGGGGCGAAGCGGCCAGCGGCCTTGGCCAGGGTGCCCCGGCGGCGCGGGCGGCGGCGGTCGCGCCGGCC
>NZ_JBKGHJ010000289.1:0-11045 GCF_046520365.1 Corallococcus sp. 4LFB | reverse complement strand
CGCTGCTGATGGGCGGCACGCTGCGCGCTGGTGCGCCACTTCGCGCGAGCTCGCGGGGTGCGCCGGAGCTGGCGCGGCTGGCGCGGACGCGGCTGGACCCCGGCGCGCGGCTGGCGCAGGACACGCTGGCGCGGCCGGTGGTGTCGTCGGAGGAGGGACCGTCGCAGGAGGGACCGTCGAAGGGGGCGCGGGCGTCGCTGACCATCGTGCAGACGATGCACGGCATCACCCAGGGCATCCTGCTGTGCGCCATCTCCCACTGCCAGGACACGCGCGCGTACGTGGCGGTGTCGCTCCTGGGCGGCGGCGCGGGGGCGGCGCTTTCCCTGCTCACCACGCAGAGCGGGCTGACGCAGGGGCAGGCGGCGGCCATCAACTCCGGCACGGTGTGGGGCTTCGGGTATGGCCTTGCGTCGATTGGCTCGCTCGACCTGGACGGCGATGCCTCCACGGGGGCGGTGATGGCGGGGGCGCTGGGCTTCACGGGGCTGGGCATCCTGGTGGCGGAGCTGGCGCGGCCCACCGCCGGGCAGGTGTCGCTGGCGAACTCCGGCGGCCTGTGGTCCGGCGTGGTGGCGGCGCTCATCATGGGCACGCAGGACGACAACGACGCGCGCGCGTTCTTCGGCATCGAGCAGGGCGTGGTGGGCGCGGGCCTGCTCACGTTCGCGCTGGTGTCACGCAGCCTGGACATCTCCCGGGGCCGGGTGCTGCTCATCGACGCGGGCGGCCTCCTGGGCGGACTGATGGGGCTGAGCGCGCTGTTCCTGGCGTTCAACGACGGCCACGGGGACGTCCTCCTGGTGGGCACCGCCGTGGGCGTGGTGGCCGGCCTGGGGACCGCGACCTTCCTCACGCGCGACTTCGACGGGCCGGATGACGCGCCGGCCGTCTCCGTCATCCCGGCGACGCTGGGACGCCACGGCGGCCTGGGGCTGGCGGTGCTGGGCCAGTTCTAGCCCTAAGCTGTCCGCTTCGTTCCGCCGTCCCGGAGCCGCCCATGCCCGTCGAGTCCCAGGCCCTGACCCTCTTGCGTGATGAGCACGCGCTGCGCGTGCGGCAGGTGAAGGAGTGGGGGGAAATCCTCACCGGCTTCGAGGGCCGCAACCGCTACGAGGTGGTGGGCAATGACGGAGGCCCGCTCTTCTTCGCGGGCGAGGTGGGCAGCGGCGTGGGGCTGTTCATCCTGCGCAGCTTCCTCAAGGCGAAGCGGCCCTTCACGATGGAGCTCAAGTCCGCGAGCGGAGAGACGCTGCTGCGGCTGCGCCGCCCGTGGCGCTTCTGGCTGTCCCGGATGGAGGTGGAGGACGGCGAGGGGCGGCACCTGGGCGCCATCCAGCAGCGCTTCCGCTTCTTCAGCCGCGCCTACGACGTGCTCGGGCCCCGCGACGAGGAGCTGGCCCACTTGAGCGGGCCGTTCTTCCGGCCGTGGACGTTCAACGTGGAGCAGCAGGGCCGCGAGGTGGGCACCATCGCGAAGAAGTGGAGCGGGTTCGGCAAGGAGCTGTTCACGGACGCCGACAACTTCGGCGTCCGGTTCAATGGCCTGCACGACCCGCATGTCCGCACGCTGGTCCTGGCCGCCACGTTCCTCATCGACTTCGTGCACTTCGAGAACCGCCGCGAGAGCAGCGGCTAGGAGTGCCGGCGCAGCGAGGGCTCGCGCGTGCGGCCCTCCTCGTCACGCGGGAGGCCGTCGAGCTCCGGCTCGCCAGACAGCGTGCCGGGGCGCCAGCGCTGGACCTCGCGCACCATGAAGAACGCCGCGGCGGACAGCACGCCCAGGTCGTCCAGCCAGCCGACCACCGGGATGAAGTCCGGAATCACGTCCACGGGCGACACGAAGTACAGGACGGCCAGCAGCCCGGCCAGCTTGCGCCACGTCGCCACCCGGGGGTCGCGAACGTAGTGGAAGAAGCGGGTCCCCATTCCTCGAAGGCCTGCGATGTTCATACCCCTCCCTACGGATGGCGGACGCGGGTGATTGCATCATCCCGGCCCGGCGCTTGCACGCCCGGGGCGCTAGCGGGCCTGCGCGGGTGTCTCCTCCAGCACGTCCGCGCGGCCTGAGACCTCCAGGCGGGCGCGGCTGCCCTCGCGCAAGGGGACGCGGGAGCCGTGCGCACCACCAGGGCCATGCCCGCGCAGGACACGGTGAGGTCCACGTGCGCGCCCCGGAAGGCGCGCTCCAGCACCTCCGCACGCAGCGCGCCGCCCACCGCGACGCCGTCCGTGTCGGGGACGAGCCGCAGCGCCTCCGGGCGCAGGGAGAGCATCACCTCGCCGCGCGCATCGCTGCTCAGCGGAAGGTTGCCCAGGGCCGTGCGCGCGACGCGGCCGAAGGCGGAGCCGGGCAGCAGGTTGGTGCCGCCCAGGAAGTACGCGGCGAAGGCGGTGCGCGGCGCTTCGTAGACGGACTCGGGGGTGCCCTGCTGTTCCACCGTGCCCGCGCGCAGCAGCACCAGCCGGTCCGCGAAGGCCAGCGCGTCCCCCACGTCGTGCGTGGCGAAGAGCACGGCGGTGCCTCGCGCCTTGAGCACGCGGCGCCACTCCCCGAGCACGGTGGCGCGCAGGCCCGCGTCCATTCCGGCGAAGGGCTCATCCAGCACCAGCAGCTTCGTGCCGGAGGCCAGCGCCCGGGCCAGCAGCACCCGCTGCCGCTGTCCACGGGAGAGCGTGCCGCAGGCGCGCGACTCCAGGTCCTCCAGCTGGAACAGCGCCAGCAGGCCGCGCGCGTGCGCCAGGCCTTCGCCCTTCGGCTGCACGCCCATCACCACGTCGCGCACGGTGAGGCCGGATTCGAGCTCGCCGTCGTGGAGGACGCGGCGCAGGGGGCGCTGCTCCGGGGGCACGAACGTGTCCGGCCCCGCGAACACCCGGCCTTCGAGCGTGACGGTGCCGGACGTCGGCTGCTCCAGGCCCGCCACCAGCCGCAGCAGCGCCGTCTTCCCGGAGCCGGAGGTGCCCATCAGCGCCACCGCGTCCCCCGGCTCCAGCGCCAGCGTCACGTCCCGCACCGCCGGGGCAGGAGCGCCGAGGAACTTCAGGGTGAGGGCATCGAGCGAGAGGAAGGCCATGACGGCGGGCACACTACGGTGCGGCACCCGCCGGGCCAAGCACCGGGGCCCGGGGCCGGACACGGCCGGAACCTGTCCGACAGTCGGACCGGTTCGGGCAGGCGCTCCGAAGCGGCTGCCGCGCTTCCGCGCGGTGGGATTAGGCTCGCTCGCCGTTGCTGCCCACTTCCCGGGAGTCCCCATGTCGCGCCTGCTCATCGCCTGTGCCGTCCTGCTGGGAGCCACGTCCTTCGCCCAGGCCCCCGCTGCCCCCGCGTCCGCGCCCAAGGCGCGACCGCTCCGGCAGCCCCCGCCGCTCCGGCGAAGCCGAACCCGCTGAAGGCCGCCGCGGAGCGCACCCAGGCCGCGCTCGCGCAAGTGCCCAAGGCCAGGCCCGAGGACGTGAAGTCCCAGGACGCCATCCTCAAGGCCCTCTACGACGTCATCAGCGGCCGGCGGGGACGCCTCGCGACTGGCAGCGCTTCCGCTCCCTCTTCTACCCGGGCGCCCAGCTCATCCCGCTCGTGAAGCCCCCGGGCGCCACCACGCTCGCGGCCCGCCCCATCACTCCGGAGGACTACGTGACGTGGGGCCAGGAGGCCACCGCGACGCACGGCTTCTTCGAGAAGGAGACCGCGCGCCAGACGCACGCCTTCGGCGCCCTGGTGCAGGTGATGAGCACCTATGAGGCGCGCGGCACGCAGGACGGGCCGCTCATCGCCAAGGGCGTCAACAGCATCCAGCTCTTCAACGACGGCCAGCGCTGGTGGGTCATGAACATCTTCTGGATCGACGAGAACACCGCCGGCCTCAAGGTGCCCAAGGACCTCACCCAGAAGTAGCCCCCGGACAAACGAAGAGGGCCGGTCCCGGAAGCGCCTCTCGCGCGTCCCGTCACCGGCCCTCCCGTGCTTCAACCGACGGCCCTGACTCAGCCTTCCGAGCCGGGCTCGCCTTCACCGCCAGCAGCGCCCTCGGAGGAGCCCTCCGGACCGGACGTGTCCGCCGGAGCCTCCGGCGCGGAGGCCTCCGCCTCCGCACCCTCGGCGCTGGCCGCCTCCACGGGCGACGTGGCCTCCGTCTCCTCCTCGGACTCCTCGCCTTCGGGGAGCTTGGAGATGGCCATCACCTTCTCCTCGCCGTTCTCCAGCGCGATGAGGCGCACGCCCTGCGTGTTGCGGCCGATGACGGAGATCTCCTTCACCTTCATGCGGATGAGCATGCCGCCGTTGGTGACGAGCATCACCTCGTCGCTGTCCTTCACCTGCACCACGCCCACCACGCGGCCGTTCCGCTCGGTGGCCTTGATGTCGATGATGCCCTTGCCGCCACGGCCCTGCTGCCGGTACTCGGCGCCCTGCGTGCGCTTGCCGTAGCCGTTCTCCGTCACCGTGAGGATGGCGCTGCCCTGCTCCGCGGGCGTCTGGCCCTCCTCCGGCTCCTTGTCCAGGAGGTCCGCGCCCACCACCTCGTCGCCGTCCTCCAGCGTGATGCCCTTCACGCCGTAGGCCTGACGGCCCATGGAGCGCACATCCTCTTCCTTGAAGCGGATGCTCATGCCCGTGGCCGTGGACAGGAGGATGTCCTTGGTGCCGTCGGTAATCATGACGCCCACCAGCTCGTCGCCCTCGTCGATGCCCAGCGCGATGATGCCGCTGGCGCGGACGCTCTCGAACGCGCTCAGGTCCGTGCGCTTCACCACGCCCTTCTTCGTGACGAAGAAGACGTAGCGGTTCTCCGGGAAGTCGCGCGTCACCAGCACCTGCGCCAGCCGCTCTCCCTCCCCGAACTGCACCAGGTTCACGATGGCCTTGCCGCGCGACGTGCGGCTGCCCTGCGGAATCTGGTGCACCTTCAGCGAGTACAGCTTGCCCTTGGTGGTGATGGGCATGAGGTACGCGTGCGTGCTGGCCACGAACACCTTGGTGACGAAGTCGTCCTCCTTGGTCCCCGCGCCCGTCTTGCCGCGCCCGCCGCGCTTCTGCGCGCGGTACTCCGACAGGGGCGAGCGCTTCACGTAGCCCGTGTGCGACAGCGTGACCACCATCGTCTCTTCCGCGATGAGGTCCTCGCTGGTGAAGTCATCCACCGCGCCCGTGATTTCCGTGCGGCGCTTGTCGCCGTAGCGCTCGCGGATCTCCATCAGCTCCGCCTTGATGACGGAGAGCAGGCTCTTCTCGTTGGCCAGGATGTCGCGCAGGCGCGCGATGTCGCGCACCAGCCCGATGAGCTCCTTGAAGAGCTCCTCGCGCTGCAGGCCGGTGAGGCGCTGCAGGCGCATCTCCAGGATGTTCTGCGCCTGGTCCTCGCTGAAGCCCGCGCCCTCGTACTTGTGCTCCAGGCCGCCGTAGGCCGGCTCCTCGTTGCGCGCGCGGCTGACCAAGAGCTCCATCTGCGCCTTGGCCTTCGCGTAGTCGATGCGGTCCAGGTTCTGGAAGCGCTCGCGCGTGTACAGCTCCGGCGACAGGATGTTCATCAGGCCCCAGCGGGCCTCGTCCGGGTCGCGCGACGCGCGGATGAGGCTGACCACCAGGTCGATGAGGTCCTGCGCGACGAGCAGGCCTTCCACGATGTGCATGCGAGAGAGCGCCTTGCGCAGCTCGTAGCGCGTGCGGCGCGTCACCACGTCGCGGCGGTGCGCGACGAAGCGGTCCAGCAGCTCCTTCAGGTTGAGCGTGCGCGGCTGCCGCCGTCGATGGCCAGCATCACCGCGCCGAACGTCGTCTCCATCTGCGTCATGGTGAAGAGGTTGTTGAGCACCACCTGGGAGATGGCGTCGCGCTTGAGCTCGATGACGATGCGCATGCCCTGACGGTCGCTCTCGTCACGGATGTCGCTGATGCCCTCCAGCTTCTTCTCACGCACCAGCTCGGCGATCTTCTCGATGAGCCGGGCCTTGTTCACCTGGTAGGGGATCTCCGTGACGATGATGGCCTCACGGTCGCCCTTCTTGTTCGTCTCAATCTCCGTGCGCGCACGGATGGTCATGGCCCCGCGGCCCGTCTCGTAGGCGCGGCGGATGCCCTCGCGGCCGGTGATGATGGCGGCGGTGGGGAAGTCCGGCCCCTCGATGAACTCCATCAGGTCCAGGACGGTGCAGTCCGGGTTGTCGATGAGGTGCAGCGTCCCGGACACGACCTCCGTCATGTTGTGCGGCGGGATGTTGGTGGTCATGCCCACCGCGATGCCGCTGCTGCCGTTGACGAGGAGGTTGGGGAACTTGGCCGGCAGGACGAGCGGCTCTTCCAGCGAGTCGTCGTAGTTGGGGCCGAACTCGACGGTCTCCTTGTCGATGTCCCCCAGGAGGTCCTCCGCCAGCCGCTCCATGCGCACTTCCGTGTAGCGCATGGCCGCTGGCGAGTCGCCGTCCACCGAGCCGAAGTTGCCCTGGCCGTCCACCAGCAGGTAGCGCAGGCTCCACTCCTGGGCCAGGCGCACCATGGCGTCGTACACGGACGAGTCGCCGTGCGGGTGGTACTTACCGATGACGTCACCCACCACGCGCGCGCTCTTCTTGTAGGCGCGGTTGTGGAGGTTGCCCAGGTCGTTCATCGCGAAGAGGACGCGACGGTGCACGGGCTTCAGGCCGTCGCGCACGTCCGGCAGCGCGCGGCCGATGATGACGGACATCGAATAGTCGAGATACGAGCGGCGCATCTCGTCTTCGATGTTGATGGGAATGAGCTCTCCGGCGCCGCTCGACGGAGGAGGCGCGGGGGGCGTTGCCGGCGTGTCGGTGGTGTCGTCAGCCATGGGCTCTGGAAGGTGCGGACGGGCCCCTCACGTGGGGGCTCCGTTCGATGGGAGAGTGTTCGTAACCCCTGGATTTCCCTCAGTCAACAAGGGAAACAGGGGGGATTCGCCACGGCTGCCCGCCCGCCCGGTTCCAGGGGTCGGAGAGGGCCTTTCCGGGCACCCGGAGGGAACATCCGGGCGGTGCGTTTTCAGCCCCACCGGAGGCCGTTTTCCAGGCCTTCTCCAGGGCCGTTTTCAGGCCTTCGGCCGGAGGTTCGCGGCCAGCCGTTCGGCCTCCGCGCCCACGCCGCCTTCGGGGTCCTTGGACTTCGCGGTCTCGAACGCGGCGAGCGCCCCTTCGCGGTCCCCGCGCAGCTTCAGCGCCACGCCCACGTTGAGGTGCGCGGAGGCGTTGTCGCGGTCCATGGCGAGCGCCTCACGGAACAACGTAAGTGCCTGGTCCACGTCACCCGACAGGAGCGCTTCACGGCCCGCCAGGACGCGCTTGTCCGCGTCGTTGACCAGCTCCACCTCGAAGACGCTCTTGCCCACGACGTTGGCCACGAGCACGCGCAGGATGCCGCCCCAGTAGAACGACAGCCCCTCCGCGGCGACGACGGCGGCCAGGGGCAGGTCGGCAGCAGCTGCTTGCCCCGGAACTTGAAGCGGACCTTGGTGTAGCGGCCCTTGTTGGTCCAGTGGACCAGCTCGCCGCGGAGCTTCTTGAAGCCGGCCTCCAGCTGCGCCGGGTCGATTTCGAAGGGCAGCACGCGGCCCTGCGGCTCGCCCGCGGGCAGGCTCTTGGGAGTGGCCCTGGGCGGGGCCTCTCCGGGGCTGGAGTCGAAGACGGGCTCGGCCTCCAGCACGGGGGGCCTGGGGGATGACGCGGAGGCGCGGCGGGGGTCCACCTTCTCCACCTTCGCCTTCACCGGCCGGGCCGGGGCCTTCGCGGGAGCGGCGGGGCGCGCGGGCTGCTTCTTCACCTTGGCCGGGGACTTGCGGGGTGCCGTCTTTGCCATGAGGCCACTCTAAGCGACCCACTCCTCCGCCGCTCGTGAAGTCGTGCGAAGCAGGCCGCGCTAGACGGGGCCTGGCCGGTGGCCCCAGGCGCCCACCATGAGGCTGGGCACCAGCACGCCGCCGTTGGCGCGAAGCTCGGCGGTGAGGCGGGCGGCCAGCGTGTCGATGTCCACCTCCATGGCCAGCGCCACGCCCAGCCGCTCCATGTGGGGCAGGAGCGTGCGCACCGTCTCCACCAGGGCCTGCGTGGGCTCCGCGTCCGCTGTCACGCCCAGCCGTCCGCCAATCACGCCGTCATCCACCACCAGCCCCGCCCTGCGCAGCGTGGACACCAGCTCCATGCCCATGTGGACCTTGATGCCCAGGCGCTCGCAGGTGGGCAGCATCCAGCCCCAGATGCGGGAGAACAGCGGCAGCTTCGGGTGCGTCAGGCCCATGGCCGCCAGCTCCAGTTCGTGCAGCGCCATCACGCCCCCGGGGCGCAGGTGCTCCGCCATGCGGCGCACGAACGAGATGGGGTCCGGCTGGTACATCAGCACCAGCCGGCAGACGATGGCGTCGAAGGGGCGGTCGACGGGCAGGGACTCCAGGCTGCCCTGCTGGAAGCGCACGTGGGCAAGGCACTGCGCTTCGGCGCGCTGCCGGGCCCAGGTGAGGACGCGGGCCTCGCGGTCTACGCCCACCACCTGGCCCGTGGGGCCCACCAGCTCCGCGGCGAGGAAGGACACGTCCCCCACGCCGCAGCCCACGTCCAGCACCCGCATGCCGGGCTTGAGGCCGGCCCCGCGCAGCACTCCTTCCGTCAGCGGCGCGTACACCTGCGCCTGGAGCATCAGCCGTTGCAGCTCCCGGTCCTCGTGGCCCAGGGCATAGTCCGCGGTGGCTACCGATTCCTCGACGCGCATGTGCGACTCCGGGGTTGGAGACAGCGCGCACGCTCGCAAGCCCTGGCGGCCTTCGCGCCCTCCCGGCGGTCCCGGCGCAATGACAGACAGCCATCCGCGCCCGCGACCGGAGGGCAGGCCCCCGTCCCTCGCCGGACAGGCCCACATCCCGGCCATGGCTCTTGATTCCGGGACTTCCCTGCGAAGCCCCCGCGCGGTGCACGGCGTGTGGGTGGCCGCGCCGCGCGGCCGTGAAACAATCCGCGCCGTTCCCCCCACCAGGAAGAGCGCATCCATGACGCGTGTCCGGCCCGTCCTCCTCTCCGCCCTGCTGCTTGCCTCCCTCGCTCACGCGGCCCCCGCGGTGCCCGCCGCGGAGGGCGCGTGGCCTCGCGTGCGCAAGGAGCGGCTCCAGAAGCTCTTGCCCCGGGCCATGGCCCGCGCGGGCGTGGACGCGTGGGTGGTGCTCTGCCGCGAGAACGACAACGACCCGCTCGCGGGCCACGTCGGCGGGGAGAACGCGGGCGGCACCGCCGCGTTCCTGTTCCTGCGCGACGGCGACACGCTGCGCTCCACCGCCCTGTCCCCCGAGGGTGAGGCCACCGCGCTCCGGGACATGGGCGTGGTGGACCAGGTGGTGGCCTTCGAGCGCGGCGCGGACGTGAACGCGCTCATCGCCGCGCGGCTGGCCAAGGCGAAGCCGGCGAAGGTGGCCATCAACTCGTCGGAGCGGATGTCCATCGCGGACGGGCTGTCCGCCACGCAGCGCGCGAAGCTGGAGGCGGCGCTGTCCCCCGCGCTGCGCAAGAAGCTGGTGTCCTCCGAGGACCTGGTCTCCGAGTGGCTGTCCGTGAAGACGCCGGAGGAGGTGGACATCCTGCGCAAGGCCGCGGACCTCACCGCGAAGCTGGAGGAGGAGGCGTACCGCACGGTGGTGCCGGGCAAGACGCGGGACTCGGACGTGGCGCGCTTCCTCAAGAAGCGCATCGCGGAGCTGGGCGTGGGCGACGGGTGGCAGCCGGACCAGAACCCCAACGTGAACAGCGGGCCCACGCGCGGGCACTCGAACGCCACCGACCGCGTCATCCAGCCAGGGGACTTCATCCAGACGGACTTCGGCATCCGCGTGGGCGGCACGTGGGTGA
Source organism: Corallococcus sp. 4LFB (assembly GCF_046520365.1). Classification (NCBI taxonomy): domain Bacteria; kingdom Pseudomonadati; phylum Myxococcota; class Myxococcia; order Myxococcales; family Myxococcaceae; genus Corallococcus; species Corallococcus sp. 4LFB. The sequence goes on along the minus strand of NZ_JBKGHJ010000289.1, from coordinate 1,205 downwards.
CGGACATCCAGCGCTTCGCCTACGTGCTGGCCCCGGGAGAGAAGCAGCCGCCCGCGGAGGCGCTGGCGAAGTGGGAGAAGTCGAAGAAGGGCAGCCGCATCGCGCTGGCGGCGATGAAGCCCGGCGCGCGCGGCTACGACGTGGACAAGGCCCAGCGCGACTGGATGCGCGAAGCGGGCTCCGAGCCCGTGATGTGGGGCACCGGCCATCCCGTGGGCTACTGGGCCCATGACGCCGGCCCGGCCCTGTCCGGCGCGGCGTCCGGCAAGCCGCCCACGGGCTCCGCGCTGCGCAAGCTCCAGCCCGGCCAGGTGTTCGCCTTCGACGGGTTCTTCGCGTGGAAGGACGGCAGCAGCCCGGACGCGCTGCGCATCCTCTCCGTGGAGGAGATGGCCGTCGTCACCGACACCGGCGCCGAGTACCTCAACCCACCCCAGGAGCAGCTCATCCTCATCCCGTCCCCGGTCACGGCCACGAAACGCTGAGGCCCTTGGGCCCGGCCCGCGCCCACACCCGACGACGGGGGTGGTCCCGACCCCGGCGACCCGGACGGTGGGGTGTGGCGCGCGGACGCGCGGGCTCGGCTACACTCGGAGGTATCAGCGCGCCGGCCAGGCGCTGGAGGACCGCCCATGTCAACCGTGCTGGTCATCGACGATGACCTCTTCGTGCTCGCGACCGTGGGGGACACCCTGCGGGGCGCGGGCTACACGGTGCTCACGGTGCAGTCCCCCGCCGAGGCCTTCCACCTGGACCTCTCCGGCGTCGCCGCCATCCTGTGCGACTACAACATGCCGGAGATGAACGGCTCCGACGTGCTCGTCGCCATGCGCGAGCTGCAGGAGTGCCGGGCGCCGTTCATCTTCCTCACGGGCCACTCGGACCTGGATGACCTGCTGCCCGTGGCCATCCGCTACGGCGCGGAGCTGCTGCCCAAGCCGGTGGACCCGTCCGAGCTGACGCGGCTGCTGCGCAAGCAGATCGCCGCCTGAGCGGCCCTCCGCGCGCGGGCCTTCAGCCCAGCTCGGAGAGCAGGGCCTCCGCGCCGCTCGCGCCACTCGGGCTCCAGCGAGGGCCCGCCCAGGAGCGTCGTCAGCCGCGCCTTCGCGGCGTCCCGTTCACCCAGCCGGACCTCCACGCGGGCCAGGGACACGCACGGGCTCAGACGGTGGGGCGCGCCGCCGGTGGGCGTCGCCCAGGGCTAC
>NZ_JBKGHJ010000288.1:0-11053 GCF_046520365.1 Corallococcus sp. 4LFB | reverse complement strand
CCTGCCCTCGCCCGCCGCGCCCCAGGCCGATGGACTTCTCGGACCTGCCGTCCCCCGCCGCGCCCGTGTCCTTCGACTTCGCGGAGCCGCCGGCCCCCGCGTACCGGCCAGGCCCCCGCGTACGGCCAGTCCCCCGTGCCCACGGATGATCCGTTCGCCGTGGACTTCACGTCGCCCCCTCCGGCCGCGCCGCCCGCTCCGGACTTCCAGCTGGACTTCGGCGACCCGGCCCCGGCCGTGCCACAGGCCCGCGTCAACCCCGCGACGGACTTCGGCGACGTGGACTTCGGCGACCCCTCGCCCGTCCCGGCCTCCGCCGCCACGGGCCTGCCGGACGCGCTGGAGTTCGACCCCACCGCCGCGCCCGTGGATGACCTGGAAGCGGACCTCTCCGCGCCGCTGCCGCCCCCGCCCGCGGCGGGCCCCACGGACGGCCTGGAGATGCTCAGCTTCATCGACGACAGCGCCGGCAAGGAGGCCGGCGGCCGCGTGCCGGTGAAGCGCTTCCACGTGCGCCGCCGCTCCGGGAAGATGTTCGGCCCGTTCGAAGAGGGCGTCATCGTCAAGATGCTCGAGGACGGCCAGTTGCTGGGCAACGAGGACGTCTCGCCGGACTCGGAGGCGTGGTCCGCCATCGGCACGGTGCCCGTCTTCGCCGCCGCCATCCAGCGGCTGATGGAGGGCCCGTCCAAGGCCGTGCCCCTCGCGGCCACGCCGGGCGCGCCGGCGCCGGACACCGCGGGCGCCGCGGATCCCGCCAACCCCCAGGCCAGCATGGAGCGGCTGCGCCAGCTCTACGAAGGCCGCATGGCCGCGGTGTCCGTCGTGGACCGCAGCGCCGCCGAGGCCAAGTGGAAGAAGCGCCTGCCCGTCTTCATCGCCGCGGGCGTGTCGGTGCTCGTGCTGGGCACCGGCGCCAGCTTCGAGGCCAGCCGCTACGGCGCCTTCGGCCGCCACAAGCTCTTCCCGGCCCGCGTGTCCGCCGGCTCCCCGGAGGCGAAGCTCGTCGAGGAGGCGCGCAAGGGCCTGCTGGCCGACACCTACGCCAGCTACAAGGAGGCGCGAAAGAAGAGCGCCCAGGTGCTGGCCACCCAGGAGTACCCGGAGGTCCGCGCCCTCTGGTGCCAGTCCGTGGCCTACCTGCAGCGCCGCTACGCGGACGGAGACCGCTCCGACCTCACCGCGTGCAACACGCACATGGAGGCCATCGAGCTGCTGGGTGAGAAGAACGTGGAGGTCATCAAGACCGCCGCCGCCATCGCGCTCACCCAGCGCAAGGGCGCGGAGGCGCAGGCCCGCCTGCAGGACGCCTCCACCCGCGAGGACAACCAGGGCGACCTGGAGCTCGCGTTCCTCCTGGCGGAGTCCTACGCGCAGCAGAAGGACATCCCCAACGCCGTCGCCACGCTGACCAAGGTGCTGGAGAAGGACCCCAAGTCCGCCAAGGCCCACCACGCGCTGGGCAACCTGTACCAGGCGCAGGGCAAGGCCGACGAGGCCGCCAAGGCCTACGCGGACGCGCTCGCCGCGGATCCGCAGCACGCCGCCTCCGCGGTGGAGCTGGCCGCGGTGGAGCTGCTCGTGCGCAAGTCGAACATCGAGCAGGGCGCCCAGGCCGTGGAGAGCGCCCTGACGCTCCAGGACGCGCTGGGGCCCGCCGAGCGCGCCCGCGCCCGCGGCCTCAAGGGCGTGGCCCTCTACCAGCAGTTCAAGCCCAAGGAAGCGGAAGCCGAGCTGCGGGCGGCCTACAAGGACAACCCGGACTCCGCCTTCATCAAGGCCCAGCTCGCCCAGGTGCTGCGCTCGCAGCGCGACTACGACGGCGCGCTGCCGCTCTTCGCCTCGCTCGCGACGGAGGACAGCGGCAACCTGGAGTTCGTGGACGGCCACATCACCGCGCTGGTGATGACGGGCAAGATGCAGGACGCGCTCACCGCCGTGGAGGCCGCCAGCAAGAGCTTCCCCAACGAGGCGCGCATCGCGTACCTCTACGGCCGCATCGAGGACGCGCTCGACAAGCCCGTGGAGGCGGAGGGCCACTTCAAGCGCGCCACCGCCGCCGACGCGAAGCTGGTGGACGCCGGCCTGTACCTGGGCCGCCTGTACCTGCGGCAGCACCGCAACGCGGACGCGCGCGGCCTCCTGGAGGCCGCCGCGCAGCAGGCGCCGGAGCACGCGGGCGTGCACGCGGGCCTGGGAGAGCTGGCGCTCGCGGAGAACAACAGCCTGCTCGCGCAGCAGGAGTTCGACCGCGCCGTGCAGCTGGACCCCAACCTGGCGGACGCCCACCTGGGCCTGTCGCGCGTGGCCCTGCTCAACGGCGACACGACCCGCGCGGAGACGGAGGCCAACCGCGCCCTGGAGCTGGATCCGCACCTGCTGAAGGACGGCCGGCTGCAGCGCGGGCTCGTGCTGTGGCGGCTGCACCGGCTGGACGAGGCCGTGACGGAGCTGGAGAAGGCCAAGGCGGAGGACCCCCGCTCCACCACCACGCCCATCACCCTGGGCGCGGTGCTCCTGGAGAAGGGCGACCTGGCCGGCGCGGAGAGCAACCTGGGCCTCGCGCTGCGCAACGAGCCGTCCAACCACGAGGCGCTCTACTACCTGGGCCTCGTGCGCGCGAAGCGCTCGGAGTACACCCAGGCGCTCGACAGCATGAAGACCGCCGTGGACCGCGCCCCCAAGCGCGCGGACTACAAGTACGCCTACGGCGTCATCCTGCGCGACGCGAAGCGGCTGCCGGACGCCATCGAGCAGTGGCAGGCCGCCGTGACGCTGGACCCCCACTACGCGGACGCGCACGAGGCCCTGGGCCACGCCTACCTGGAGCGCGCCGACTTCGACAACGCCATCGCCTCCTTCGAGGCGGCCCTCAAGGCGGATCCGCAGCGCACGCGGGTGATGGGCGCCATGGGTGACGTGCTCTTCAGCGCCGCGCGCTGGGACGACGCCGTCCGCCGCTACCAGGCGGCGCTCAAGGCGGATCCGAAGCTCACGTACGTCTACTACAAGGTCGCGCGCGCCTACACGGAGCAGGCCCAGCACGCGAAGGCCATCGACTGGTACAAGAAGGCCACCACCGCCGAGCCGGAGAACCCGCAGCCCTTCTACTACCTGGGCTTCGCCTACAAGGAGCGCAACAAGCGCAAGGACGCCATCACGGCCTTCAAGGAGTACCTGGTGAAGAAGCCGGACGCGGCGGACAAGAAGGACATCGAGGACGAAATCTACGACCTCGAACACTGACCCAACCCCTCCGGGCGTCCGGCCCTGAGCACCCGGCGCGTGGTGAGCCTTGCCGGCCCACGCCCGGGATGACTACAAGGCGTGCCCCTATGCTGGACCTCCGGAACGTTGCGCAGAACTTCGATGCGGTCGTCGCCCGACTGAAGACGCGGGGCGGCAGCCTGGACCTCGGCCCCTTCCAGGCGCTCTTCCTGGAGCGCCGCGACCTCTACGTCTCCATGGAAGCGCTGGCCGCGCGCCGCAACGCCGCCAACGAGGAGATGAAGCGCAAGGCCAAGGAGGACCCCGCCGCCCTGGAGAAGCTGCGCGGCGACCTGCGCGGCGTCTCCCAGGAGATCAAGGAGAAGGAGGCCCGCCTCAAGGAAGTGGAGGAGGAGCTCAACCGCATCCTGCTGCTCATCCCCAACGTGCCCCACGACTCCGTCCCCGTGGGCACGAGCGCGGACGAGAACGTCCAGGTGAAGACCTGGGGTGAGAAGCCGAACCTGCTCTTCACGCCGAAGCAGCACTTCGAGCTGGGCGAGTCGCTGGGCATGCTCGACTTCGAGCGCGCCGCGAAGGTGTCCGGCAGCCGCTTCACCTTCTACAAGGGCGCGCTGGCCCGGCTGGAGCGCGCGCTCGTCACGTTCATGATCGACGTGCACACGTCCAAGGGCTACACGGAGCTCTTGCCGCCCTACCTCGTGCTGCGCGAGACGATGATGGGCACCGGCCAGCTGCCCAAGTTCGAGGACGACGCCTTCAAGACGTCCGGCGACCCCGAGCGCTTCCTCATCCCCACCGCGGAAGTCCCCGTGACGAACTACCACGCGGACGAAATCCTGGAGGGTGAGCAGCTGCCCCTCCGCTACTGCGCCTTCAGCCCGTGCTTCCGCGCGGAGGCCGGCGCCGCGGGGCGCGACACGCGCGGCCTCATCCGCCAGCACCAGTTCCACAAGGTGGAGCTCGTGAAGTTCGCCCCTCCGGAGAAGAGCCTGGAGGAGCTGGAGGCCATGACGGACGACGCGTGCGACATCCTCCGCCGGCTGGGGCTGCACCACCGCGTCATGCTGCTGTGCACCGGCGACATGGGCTTCGGCGCCCGGAAGACGTACGACATCGAGGTCTGGCTGCCGGGCCAGGGCGCGTACCGGGAGATTTCGTCCTGCTCGGACTGCGGCGACTTCCAGGCCCGCCGCGCGAAGATCCGCTTCCGCGCCCAGAAGGGGGACAAGCCCCAGATGGTGCACACCCTCAACGGCAGCGGGCTGGCCGTGGGGCGCACGAGCATCGCCATCCTGGAGAACTACCAGCGGGAGGACGGAAGCGTCGCCATCCCGGAGGCGTTGGTGCCGTACATGGGCGGGTTGAAGGAACTTCGCCCCCTGTAGTCAGGGGCTGAGGGCCCCGGACGTGAAAAGGGGCCAACATCTCTCTTGCCACAGGGAAGAAATGATGTAGAAGGGCGGCCCCACGGGCGCGGTTGGCCCGCCGGGAACCGAGCGGCACCTGCTGTGGAGGCGTGGCCGAGCGGTTGAAGGCAGCGGTCTTGAAAACCGCAGAAGGTGAAAGCCTTCCGTAGGTTCGAATCCTACCGCCTCCGATTTTGAGCTTGAGTTTCGTGGTTCTTTGACAGAGAAGAGTTGGAGAGATGGCCGAGAGGCTGAAGGCACAGGTTTGCTAAACCTGCATACTCGAAAGGGTATCGAGGGTTCGAATCCCTCTCTCTCCGCCACTTGATGTAAAGCAGCAGCCGGAAGAAATGCTCCCTTAGCTCAGCTGGATAGAGCGTCGGACTACGAATCCGAAGGCCGGAGGTTCGAATCCTCCAGGGAGCGCCACTTCTTCTTTCAGGCGCGCACATCATGAGTGACGACATCGCTTTCATGCAGCAGGCTCTTGAGCTCGCGCGGGAAGCAGCTTCACTCGGGGAAGTACCGGTGGGTGCGGTGGCGGTGCTGGACGGAAACGTCGTGGGCACGGGCTACAACCGCCGCGAATGCGACCGGAACCCCTTCGCCCACGCCGAGATGATTGCCCTGGCAGCCGCTGCCAGAGCGCGTGATGCGTGGCGACTCTCCGGGGTGACCCTCTACGTGACGCTGGAACCGTGCGCGATGTGCGCCGGTGCGCTGGTGCAGTCTCGTGTCACCCGACTCGTCTTTGGTACGATGGACCCGAAAGCGGGCGCGGTCGGCTCGCTGTACAACCTGGTGGAAGAGCCCCGGCACAACCACCGGCTCCAGGTGACAAGCGGCATCCTGGCGGAGGACAGTCGCCAGCTTCTCAAGACGTTCTTCGAGCGCTTGCGCGCGAAGCGACGTGAAAACTGAATATCTGGAGAGCTGGCCGAGTGGTCGAAGGCACCTGACTCGAAATCAGGCGTACCGGCAACGGTACCGTAGGTTCGAATCCTACGCTCTCCGCTCCAAAGTCTCTGGAGAGGTGGCCGAGCGGTTGAAGGCACACGCCTGGAACGCGTGCATATCTGAAAGGGTATCGTGGGTTCGAATCCCACCCTCTCCGTTGTTAGCTTCGAAGTAATGATTTTGTGGTCGGGACAACGTGGGGGCGCGAACCCGCCAGGTCCGGAAGGAAGCAACGGTAGCGTACTTCCGCGTGTGTCCCGGCCGTTCTGTCTCACCTGAAGCGCCGACATCCCTCCGGGGATGCCGGCGCTTCGGCTTTGCGGGCCTGCCCTCCCCTGCCCGGCCGCTCCCGCGTCAGTCCCGGACGAGGATGGTCTCTCGCCCCACCTGGCGGACGACGCGGAAGCCAGCGGCCTGGAGCTCTTCCAGGGCCCGGCCCTCGAAGGTGACGGCGCGGTTGAAGGCGCGGTCGCGGATGGAGGCCTGGAAGGCGGCGTCCCGGGGCCAGTCGCAGGTGCGCCAGGGGATGTTCCGGCCGATGTAGAAGTAGCCCCCGGAGCCCCACAGCCCCTCGTTGACGATGAGCAGCCCCGTCGCGTCCCCCTGCGTGGCCCGGACGATGGCGCGGAACTGGTCCGCGCGGAGGTCGTTGGACGGGAAGCCCTGGCCGTGCACGAAGCCCAGGGACAGCGCGAGCACCGCCCCCGCGCCCCGCAGGCCCGGCCGGGGGAGCGCGGCGATGGACGCGGCCAGCTGGGACGCGGCCGCGAGCAGCGCCACCACGAGCCCCGGGTACAGGAAGCGCTCCTCCTTGTGCGGCGTGGTCAGGAGGACGGCCGTGTAGACGGCCGCGCAGGTGAGCGGCAGGGACAGCGCGCGAAAGCGGAACAGGGGCACCAGCGACAGCGGCACGGCGGCCCAGGCCCAGAGGGGCACGGCCTGGAGCAGCGGCTCCCAGTAGAAGCCCGGCGGCGAGGCGCCGAACGCGGCGGCGGCCTTCCCGGAGAGGACGTTGTAGTCCACGTAGGCCAGGAACGAGTGGAAGGGCGTGCCCCAGGTGCCCCAGTCGAGCAGGCCCAGGCCCGCCGCCACCACCGCACCGCCCACGCAGGTGAAGGCGAGCAGGCGCCACCGCCTGGCGACCAGCAGCCACCCGAGCGCGGCCACCACGAAGAGGGCGGACGGGTAGCGCGTCACCACGGCGAGCCCCAGGCCACGCCGCCCAGGAGCCCGGCCCGGCGCACCCGTGCGTCCGGCCCGGTGTCCGGGCGGTCCAGGGCCTCCATGGCCACGAGGAGGAAGGACGCGGAGAAGGACTCCGACAGGGTGCGGCCGGCGAAGAGGAGCACCGGCGCGCTCAGCCCCACGAGCAGCACCGCGAGCGCCGCGCCCCACGGCCCCGCCCGGCGTTCCGCGAAGCGGTGGACGGCCCACAGGCTCCAGGCGTGGAGGGCCAGCTGGGGCAGCGCCACCACGCCCCGGTAGATGCGCGGGTCGGTGATGCCGAAGCCGTGCGCCAGCTTGAGGAAGGCAGCCAGCACGCCGGGGACGGCCCAGTTGCGCAGGCCCTCGCGCCACTCCCAGGCCAGCACGCCGTAGCCGTGCACGCGCCAGTACGCGGGCTCCAGCGCCTGGAACACCTCGTCCGGGTGGATGCGCCCCAGCTGACGCACCGCCAGGACGCACGGCACCAGGGCCACCGCGAGCAGCCCCAGCGCGCGGAGGCGTCCGGGCAGCTCCGTCCGGACGGCGGACGCCGGGAGTTCCACCGGGGCCTGGGGGGTGGCGAGGGCTTCGGGCGCGTCGGGGATGGGGGCGTTCACGTGGCGAAAGCCGACTCTTTCTGGACCCGACGTCCAGCGCAAGACGCGCGGTGTTTGTCGGGGAGGTCTCGGCTCGGGTAGGAACGGCCTTTTCCCCAAGGAGGAAGACCATGCCAGACGTCATCGTGGTGGGCGCGGGCCACAACGGACTTGTCGCGGCGGCGATGCTCGCGCGCCGGGGCCTGTCGGTCACCGTGCTGGAGGAGAAGGACCAGGTGGGCGGCGCGTGCAAGACGGAGTACCCGTTCCGCACCGCCCCGAAGCTGGGCGTCTCCACGGGCGCGTACCTCCTGGGGCTGATGCCGCCGGAGCTGCTCCAGGAGCTCCAGCTGGAGCTGCCCCTCAAGCGCCGCGACCCGCACTACTTCCTGCCCACCCTGGACAAGCGCTACCTGCTCTTCGGCTCGGATGAGCGGGAGCTGGAGCGGCAGTTCCGCGAGTTCTTCTCCGAGGCGGACTGGAACGCCCACGTCGCGATGAACGCGGAGCTGGGGGCGCTGCGCGAGGACCTGGCGCCCGCGTGGCTCCTGCCGCCCCTGTCGCTGGAGGAGACGGCGGAGCGCTACGTGCGCCCTGCCCTGCGCCAGCACTTCATCCGGCTGTGTCGCGGCACGGCGCGCGAGTACCTGGAGCGCTTCGGCTACAAGTCCGACTTCGTGAAGGCGATGTACGCCGTCACCGACGCGTTCTCCGGCCTGGACGGCGGCTACGACACGCCGGGCACGGGCATGAACCTGCTGGTGCACAACCTCTGCCGGCTGCCGGGCAGCGGCGGCACGTGGATGATCGTCGAAGGCGGCATGGGCACCGTCACCCAGCGCATCGCGGCGCTGGCGCGCAAGCACGGCGCCCAGCTGCGCACGAACGCGAAGGTGGCGTCGGTGCGCGTGGACGGCGGCGTGGTGAAGGGCGTGGTGCTGGAGGGCGGCGAGGAGCTGTCCGCGAAGGTCGTGGTCTCCAACGCGGACCCCTTCCGCACGCTGAAGCTGGTGGACACGTCGGCGCTGCCGGAGGCCTACCGCCGCAAGGTGGACGGGCTGTCCGCGCCGGGCACCACGCTGAAGGTGAACCTGTGCCTCAAGTCCCTGCCCACCTTCACCTGCCTGCCGGAGGACCGGGGCCAGTTCGGGCCCACCATCCACCTGCTGCCCCAGGGGGACGACGTGCTGGGCGCGCTGGAGCACGGCTACAAGGAGGCGAAGGCGGGACGGCTGGCGGAGTTCCCCTCCATCGAGTGGTACGTGCACACCACGGTGGACCCGTCCCTGAAGGACGCGGAGGGGCACCACAACTCCGCCCTCTTCGTGGAGTGGGTGCCGGAGAAGCTGGAGGGCACCACCTGGGAGAAGGAGGAGGCGCGGTACGTGAAGCACCTGCTGTCCATCTGCGACCGCTTCGCCCCCGGCACCAGCGACCTGGTGCAGGAGTACTTCGCGCTCACGCCGCCGAAGATTGAATCCCACTTCGGCATTACCCGCGGCCACATCCATCATGTGGACAACAAGCGCGGGTTCACCGACCGGCTGCCCTATGAGACGCCGGTGCAGGGGCTCTACTTCTGCAGCGCGGGCTGCCACCCGGCGGGCAGCGTCATCGGCGCGGCGGGGCACAACGCGGCCAACGTGGTGCTACAGGCGCTCGGACGCTGACAGGGAGTGCGGCTCACGGTGGGCGGAATGGACGTTCCATGGATCATTCGGCCCGCCGTGTTTAGATGACTGTCCCCATGAGCTACCTCGTCCTCGCCCGTAAATGGCGCCCGCAGAAGTTCGATGACATGACCGGCCAGGAGCACGTGGTCCGGACCATCGGGAACGCCATCAAGATGGACCGGGTCGCGCATGCGTACCTGTTCTGTGGCCCTCGAGGGGTGGGCAAGACGACGGCCGCCCGCCTGCTCGCCAAGGCCCTCAACTGTGAGCAGGGCCCCACGGCGACCCCGTGCGGCACCTGCCGGGCGTGCACTGAAATCACCGCTGGCACCAGCGTGGACGTGGCGGAGATCGACGGCGCGTCCAACAACGGCGTGGAGAACGTGCGCGAGATTCGCGAGAACGCGAAGTACCTGCCGCAGCGCGACCGCCACAAGATCTACATCATCGACGAAGTCCACATGCTCTCCGGGGCGGCGTTCAACGCGCTCCTGAAGACGCTGGAGGAGCCGCCCGGTCACGTGAAGTTCATCTTCGCGACGACGGAGGCGCACAAGCTCCCGGACACCATCCTGTCGCGCTGCCAGCGCCACAACTTCCGGCGCATCTCCGCGGCGCGGATGCTCCAGCGCCTGAAGGAGATCTGCCAGGCGGAAGGCGCGGGCATCTCCGAGCAGTCGCTGTCGCTGGTGGTGCGCCAGTCCGAAGGCGGCATGCGCGACGCGCTCAGCCTGCTGGACCAGATTCTGGCGTCGTGCGGTCCGAACCCCACGGACGAGGCGGTCGCGGAGGCGATGGGCGCCATCGACCGTACGGTGGTGCAGGACTTCGCGGAGGCGCTGGTCCGCAAGGACGCGAAGCGCGTGCTGGGCCGGGTGGACGAGGTCTTCAACCGGGGCCTGGACCTGAAGCGGCTGGCGGAGGAGCTGGCGCTGCAGCTGCGGCACCTCTTCGTGACGAAGTCGCTGGGTGAAGCGCCCGCGGAGCTGGCGGAGTCCGAGCAGAAGGCGCTGTTGGCGCTCGCGAAGGAGGCGGACACCGCGCAGCTGTCGCGGCTGTTCGACATCGTGCACGGCTGCATCTGGGACGTGTCGCGAGCGGCGCAGCCCCGGCTGGCGCTGGAGATGGCGCTGCTCAAGGCCATCCAGCTGTCCCCCGCGGGTTCGATTCCCGACCTGCTGGCCCGCGTGGAGCGGCTGTCGGCGGGACTTGGCGCGGAAGGCGCCGCGAAGAACACGTCCGGAGCGCCGGGAGGTCGCTCCGGTCCCGCGAACTTTCGCGTCTGAGGTCCAGACCGGAGTCCGCGCACCCGCGCCCGTAGCGGCGGCTCCGCGCCCTGTCGAAGCACAGGGTGCATCCGTGCAAACGGGGGCGACGTCACGTCCGTTCGATGCGCAGGGGGCGTCCGCGCATGCGGGTGCCACGCCGCGTCCGTTCGAGCCCCAGGCGGGATCCGCGCTCACCGGCGCTTCGCCGCGCATGACGGATGCGCAGGATCCGTCCACTCACGCGGGCGCCACCGTCCGCCCCTTCGACGCAATGGGCGCGGCGGCGCACCCGGCCTCCAACGGACAGCCACTTGAGGCCCAGGGTCCCGCGACCTACGCGGGCGCCAGTCCCCGTCCCCTGGGGGCGCAGACTCCGTCCGTGCCTCCGGGCGCCGCGCCCCAGTCCTTCGAGGTTCGCGCGCCCCCACGGCGCATGACGGCGCACCGTCCACGGTCGTCACGCGTGCACCGGAGCCGCCCCAGGCCGGTGCTTCCGCCGTGGCCACGCGGACGCCTCCCGCCGCGCTGATGGAGGGCCTGTCTCCCTCCGCGGCCCGTCCCCTCTCCTTCCTGCGCAATGGCGCGCCGCGGGCAGCCCTGTTCCGACGCCCGCCGCCGTGCCTCCCGCGCCGGTGGTGATGGACGACCTGTCGGCCCTCCGCCGCGCGTCCGCCTGTCGTTCCTGCGCAATGGCGGCGGCGCGGCCCCCGCGCTGG
>NZ_JBKGHJ010000287.1:0-11057 GCF_046520365.1 Corallococcus sp. 4LFB | reverse complement strand
CATCGCGGGCGTGGGCTTCGGGCTGGCGGCGCGAAGCACGGAGTCGAAGGTGTCGCGCAACGGCGGCGAGTGCGCCACGGCCGGAGCGTCCTTCACGGACTGCTTCGCGTCGCGGCTGGACGCGGGCCGGCGGCAGGCGCGCACGTCCAACGTGCTGCTGGGCGTGGGCGCGCTGCTGGGCCTCGGGGGCGCGGTGTCCTTCATCTGGGAGCTGCCATGAAGCAGTGGCTCGCCGCGCTGACGGGCGCCTTCGTCCTCACGCTGGGGGCGTGCACCTTCGCGCCGGACCTGTCGCGCTTCGCCGCGTGCGACGCGGCCGGGGGCTGCCCTTCCGGCACGTCGTGCCTCGCTTCGGAGAACCGCTGTCTGCCGGCCTGCGGTGAAGGCGGGCCCTGTGACGGGCCAGACCCCGTGGACGAGGTGGACGCGGGCACGAAGGGGGATGCGGGCACGGACGGGGATGCGGGCACCGAGGATGCCGGCGCGGCGGACGCGGGCGAAGTGGACGCGGGCAGCAACGACGCGGGCCCCTCCGCGCTCTCGCTGGAGTCCACCCTGCCGGAGGCCATCGAGGCCGTCGCCTACTCGGCGCAGCTCCAGGCCCGGGGCGGCACGCCGCCGTACACGTTCAACGCCACCGGCCAGCTGCCCGCGGGCATCACGCTCGACACCGAGGGCCGCGTCACCGGCACGCCCACGCGCGCGGGGGACCTGGTCCTCCCGGTGGAGGTGACCGACTGGAGCACCCCGGCGAAGCGCGCCAGCGGCAGCCTGACCCTGCGCGCCCGGCCGCTGCTGCGGGTCGCGGGTCCAGAGCCGCTCGCGGACGCCCCCAGCAATCGCGCCTATACCGAGCGCATCTCCGCCACCGGAGGCAAGGCCCCCTACACCTTCGCCCTCGCACCGGAGCAGTCGCTGCCGGCGGGGCTGACGCTCGCGGCGAACGGCGTCATCACCGGCACCACGACGCAGGCCGGGATGACGGCGTTCACGGTGGTCGTGACGGACAGCGACACGCCGCCCCAGTCCGTCACCGGCACGCTCTCCATCACCCTCACGAACGCCACCGGCAACGTCAAGCTGCTGTCGCGCGCGGTGCCCACCGGGCGCGTGGGCTCCGACTACAGCTACACCCTCCGGACGACCGGCGGCACCGGCTCGTTCAACTGGAGCGTGAAGGACGGAGCCCTGCCGCCGGGCATCCTCCTGGACACGAAGGAGGGCATCCTCTACGGCAAGCCCACGAGCGGGAGCGACTTCACCTTCCAGCTCAGCGCCGTGGACCTGCTGGCCAACGACTCGCGGTCCTACTCCCTGCACGTCGACTGAAGCGTCCGGGCCTCACGGGTAGCGGTCCACCACCTGGATGACGCCCGTGTTGTCCTGCACCACGGAGAAGCCCTTCATCGGGCTGGGGTACGCGATGAGGCCCTCGCCGTCCCGGTCCCAGCGCGAGTCCAGCAGCACGCCGCAGAAGGGCACCGACGTGGCGCCGCTCTCCGGGGTGAAGATGCGGTCGTACCGGCCGAACACGCGGTGCTTCGTCACGTAGAGCCGCCCGCCGATGCGCGCCCCCGGCAGCTTCGCCTCCCCTTCCGCCTGCGGCAGCGCGATGACGAAGCTGTAGTTGTACCGGGCCGGCCCCGGGTGGTCCTGGATGCTGTCCACGATGACGGGGATGCGGTCCCCCACCTTCAGCCCCAGCCGCTCCATCTGGAGCTGCGCGCCGCGAGGACAGCTCCCCTCCGGCGGCATCCACGCGGGCCGCGGCGCCTTCGCGGCGGCGTCCGGCCCGTGCTGACACGCGAGCGCGAACACGCCCAGCAGGGCCAGGCTCCAAGCCAGTCTCCAAGCCCTTCCAGGGCGGCGCGCACGGTCGGGTCGCAAGCGAAGGCCTCCGGTCAGAACGTCCCGATGCTGAAGTGGAACTGCGTGGGCGCCTCGTTGAGCGCTTCGTCGCGGTCCAGGTTGAAGCCCACGTCGAAGGCCAGCGGGCCCACGGGCGTCACGTAGCGCAGGCCCACGCCCGCCGCGTAGCGCAGCACGCCCGGGTCGAACAGCGTGCGGTCCTGCCACAGGTTGCCCGCCTCGAAGAACAGCCCCAGGTCCACCGCCGCGACGGCCGGCACGCGCAGCTCCGCCTTGGCCAGCGTGAAGAGCTCGCCGCCCTGGCTCGCGGGCACCTGGCCGGAGAGCACCGCCTTCAGGTCGTCCGGGCAGCCCGCGGGCGTGATGACCGCGCGGCACGCGGCCAGCCGCTGGTGCAGCACCTCGCGCACGTCCTGCGGCAGCACGCCGTCCTCGCGGAAGCCCCGGAGGCTGGAGGAGCCGCCCAGGTAGAACAGCTTGGACCCGATGTTCTGCGCCCCCTGCGTCAGCGGGACGATGGTGCCCGCGCGCGCGCTCACCGCCACGCTCGCGCGGCGGCCCAGCGGCGCGTACGCGCTCACGCTGCCGGACAGCTTCACGCCGTCGATGGGGAACTCCGGCACGCGGCTGCCCGCGACGTCCGTGGGGTGGACGCTGATGCCGCGCATGAACTCCACGCTGCTGCTGAGCACCATGCCCCGGCGCGGGTTCGCCGGGTCGTCGCGGAAGTCCAGCGTCATGGACGGGCGCAGCGAGTGCAGCGCGAAGTCGCCGTACGGGTAGCGCAGGCGCTCCTGGTCCGCGCGGTTGACCAGCTCCAGCACGCCCGCGCGCGAGCGCAGCCGGTTGTTCTCCAGTTCGTACTGGAGCGACACGTTCACCCACGACGCCAGCGCCCAGTCCGCGCCCAGCACCGCCGCGAACCGCGTGGACAGGTACGACGGCCGGTGCACGCGCTCGCCAATCAGGTCCAACCGCGCGCCAATCTCCTGCGGCGCCAGGAAGGACAGCCGGGGCTGGGACAGCGCCAGGTTGCCGCGCCCGCCCAGGCCGCTGAAGCCGTCCAGGTCGGACTGACACGCCTCGCCGGACAGCTCCCCGGTGGAGCACCCGGCCGGCAGCCGCGACGACGACAGCGCCTCCGCGCTCGCGCCCGCGTAGTTCACCTTGCCGCGCGCCAGCAGGTTCAGTCCCCGGCCGTCCAGGTTGCGCCATGCGGTATCCAGCGTGATGCGCGGACCGTCCACCAGGAAGTAGCCGCCGGACACCTCGCCGTCGATGCGCGGGCGCTCCTGCACCGTCACCAGCACGTCCTTGGAGGCCTCACGGCGGTTGGGGTCCGCCAGCGACACCTCCGCCTGACGGAACAGCCCCAGCCGCGACAGCCGGCGCTGCGCCTCCGCCAGCGCCTCCACCGACAGCGGCTGTCCGGGCTTCAGGTCCAGCTGCGCCAGCACCACGTCCGGATCCGAGCGCGTCAGCCCCTGGAGCAGCACCTGCCCCACGCGCACGCGGGGCCCCGGGTCCGTGCGGTAGGTCACCTGCGCGGAGGTGCCGCCCTCCTCCACGGACACGGAGTTGCTCACGCGCGCGAAGAGGTAGCCCTCGCGGCCCAGCCCCCGCTCCAGCGCGGCCTGCGCCTGGTCCACCTTCTCGAAGCTCAGCGGCGTCCCCGCGGGCAGGAGCAGCGTCACCCAGACGGGGTCCACCTCCAGCGGCATGCCCAGGAAGATGGGCGCGCGGATCAGCGCCTGGGGCCCTCCTCCACGTCGAAGTCCGCCTCCGCCGTGTGGTGGACCGCGTCCACCGTGAGGCCGCGGAAGGTCACCTGCGCGGACGCGAAGCCCTGCTCGCGGTAGGTCGTCGTCATGGCGTCCGCGGCCTCCAGCCACGCCTCCTCCACGTAGACCGTGGAGGGGTCCGGCGGCGACACCCCGCTCGCGTCCTGGTGCCGCGCGCGCCCTTCGGTCTCCAGCGGGTCCTCGCGCATGGGCAGGTCCAGCTCCGGCCACGTCTCCTGTGCCGCCACCTGGTTGGTGAGCATGGCGCGCAGCAGCTCCGACACGCGCCGCGTTGCCGTGGAAGCGCACGTCCGTCACGCGCAGCGGGGCGCCCTCGTCCACCTGGAAGCCCAGCACCGCCGCATCCCCGTCCGGCCGGAGGAACTCCCGCGGCCGCACGCGCGCGTCGTGGAAGCCGCGCCGCCGGTAGAACGCCTCCAGCCGCCGCGCGAGCCGCGCCGCCACGGCCTCGTCCATCGCCTCCTCGCCGTCGTAGGCCACCACTCGCGCCAGCAGCGAGCTGGGGAAGCGGCGGTTGCCCGTGAAGCGCAGGTGGAACGCGGGGCCCGCCGCCACCGGCACCGCCACGGACGCCTCGCTGTCCTCCACGACGACGGTGGGCGTGCCCACCCAGGCCCGCCAGTGCTGGCCCTCACGCAGGAGCGCCCGCAGCCGCTCCAGCCCGCCGTCCAGCTTCGCCCGGTCGAACACCTGGCCGGGCTTCATCCCCAGCGCGTCCACCAGGCGCGGCAGCGGCAGCGCGGGGCTGCCGGAGAAGGTCACCTGCCGCACGCGCGTGGGCTTGCCCTCCTCCACCACCAGCGTCACCGCGACGCCGCCCGCGGGCACCGGCCGCTCCTCCACCTGGATGTCGACGGCGTCGTAGCCCTTGCGCTGGTAGGCCTCGCGCACGGAGTCCGCCGCGGTGTCCAGCTCCTCCGGGTCCAGGGGCCCGCCCTGGAGCAGCCCGCTCGCGTCCAGCAGCTCCCCGGACGTGAGGACGTGGTTGCCCCGCACCGCCACGTGCGACAGCAGCGGCAGCGGCAGGAGCTGGAACACCAGCCGCACCCCGCCCGGCACGTCCTGGGTGAGCGCCACCACGTCCGCGAAGCGCCCCGTGGCGAACAGCCGCTCCACCGACCTGCGCACCGCGCCGGGCGTCAGCGCCTGGCCCTTGCGGAGCGTGACGAGCCCCGACAGCCCGTCCGGGGCCATGCCCTCCGGCAGGTGCAGCTCCACGGCGACCACGGCCGGCGCTTCGTCGTCGTGGCCCGCGGGCGCCGCGAAGGCGGGCAGCGCGCACACGAGGAGCAGCACCGCGGTCAGCGCGGCTACTCGACCTCCCAGCCCAGCTTCAGCTCGAGCCCGAGGTTTCCGAACGACGCCTGGCTGTTCTCGTTGTCCCACTGGGCCTGTGCGGAAAGACGGTCGTCGAAGCGGTACTCAGCGCGTGCCCGGGTACCTCGCCCACTCACGGGCTGGGTCATCCCGATTTTAAGCTGCTCGGACAGGAACTTCGACTCCAGTTGTGCGGTGGGCTCCGCTTGCCGGGTGGCGTCGTTGTAGGTGGTGGAGATTTGCAGGGACAGGTCCCTGAGGACGGGGTTGCTGGGCAGGAACCGGCGCACCTGCCGGTCCAGTCCCGACACGTTGAAGAGGGCCTCCGCCGCCAGACCGTAGCTCGCCGACGCGGCCGTGTCCTTGTCCGCGCTCGTCACCCCCAGTGTCAGCAGCGACAGGATGTCACCCTCCGTGAGCACCGGCTCCGACGAAAGCACCACCAGCGGGTTGGCCGGCCGGCCGAAGGCGTGCAGCTTCACCACGAACTCGCGCACGGACGTCTGCGCCTGCACCTCGAACACCGGGTCGATGCCGGACGCGTCGCGGAACTCCAGCTGCCCCTGCTCGATGGTGAAGAGGTTGTTGCGGAAGAACGCCTGGCTGCCCTCCGCGGCCTCCACGCGGCCCAGGAGCCCCGGCTTCACGTCCGTGCCGGTGAGCCGCACGTCGCCCAGCAGGCGGGCCTTCGCCAGGTTGTTGTCCACGCGCACGTCGCCGAAGTGCACGTTGACGTCCCAGGTGAAGAAGGGGTCCCTCGCGCGCTCGCCCCCGCCGCCCACCGCGAGCTGCGGCTTCTTCTGCATCGTCTTGAGCAGCGATTCGATGTCGAGCGGCTTCTGGTAGCGCAGCTTGACGATGTCCAGCCCGCCCGTGACGGTGGGCCCCGTGGGCGGCCCCACCACCTGCAACAGGCCGGACACGGTGAGCGGCAGGTCCTCCGTCATCCGGTACGGCACGGCGTCCAGTTGCAGCGTCAGCGCCAGCCGCTTGGGCACGAAGCGCTCCAGCCGGATGTCGCCGCGCGCGGACACCTGGCCCTCGTTGACCTGGGCCTGCAGGTGCTCCAGCAGCACGCGCTGGCCCGTCAGCTCCAGCCGGCCGGACATGCCGCGCACGGTGAGCGGCAGGTCGCGCATGGACAGCCGCACGTCGGACAGCTCCGCGGTGCCCACCACCGACGGCGCGTCCAGGGAGCCCGTCGCCTCCGCGTCCACGCGCAGCTGGCCGCCCACGCGCTCCATGCCCGGCAGCAGCGGCTCCAGGAGGCGCACGTCCATGCGCCCCTCGCGCAGGCTCATGGTCATGGCGCGCTTGCTCATCCAGCCGCCCAGCGTGACGTCCACCGACGCGCCGCTGAAGCGGAAGGGCTGCACGTCCAGCCGCCCGTTGCCGTACGTCAGCACCAGGGGGCCCTGGTTGCGCCCGCGCAGGTCGCCCCGCGCCAGCGACAGCTCCCGCACCGTGGCCGCCACCTGGTAGCCCTCCGGCTGCAACAGCGGGCCCTGCAGCGTCACGCGGCCCGCGAGCATGCCGGTGACGCCCGCGAGCGCCGGCACCTGGGGCAGCAGCGGCTTGATTTCGGGCAGCAGCAGGTCGACGGTGGAGTCGAAGAGGTAGGGCTCCTTCACCGTCATGGACAGGGAGCCCTGCGCGTCGCGGAAGGGGCGCCCGGTGATGCGCAGCTGCTTGCCCTCCTGGTGCAGCGACAGGTCCATGGCCCCCAGGTCGCGCGACGCGAAGGTGATGCGCGGCCCCTTCAGCGTGGCCTGGATGTCCGGCCTGTCCGCCGTGCCCGCCACGCTGCCCGCGAGAGCGAGCGTGCCCTGGATGCCCATCTCCTCCGCGGTCTCCGGGCCCACGGTCTCCGCCAGCGACAGGTTCTCGCCGCCGAAGCGGTAGTCCAGCGCGCCCCCCGCGAAGCCGAAGGAGCCCTCCACCCAGGTGCGTCCCAGCCGGCCGTCCAGCACGGTGCGCTCCAGCACCATCGCCTTGCCGTCCACGAAGCGCAGCCGCGCGGAGCCCGCGCCCAGCCGGCGCCCCAGGTACGTGGTGTCGCGCAGGTCGAAGGCCACCAGCCCCTCCAGCTTCTCCAGCGGGCTGTCGATTTCGACGCGTCCGGAGGCCGCGCCGGCGAACTGGCCTTGAATCACCGCGATGGACGGACTCAGGCCCGCCACCAGGTCCACCAGGTCCTCGGTGCGCCCCTGCGGCACCGTGACGTCCAGGCGCAGGTGCAGCAGGCGCGCGAAGGTGAGCGCCGCCTTGCCGAAGTACTGCGTGCGCCCCTTCTGGCCGGTGAGCGACGGGAACGACAGCAGCCCGTCGGAATACGAGAGCTTCGCCTGCGTCACGCCCAGGCCGAAGCCCCAGAAGGTGAAGTCGCGCAGGGACAGGCTCGCGTCCACCTTCACGTCCGAGTACGGCCCCACGATGGAGTAGTTCGCGGAGCCCCTCCCGGACCACGGCAGCTCCGCGATGTGGCCGAAGTCCGACAGCTCAAGCTCGCCGTTGCCCTGGATGTCCAGGCCGCGCGTGGTGTCGAAGTAGAGCGTCACGTCGCCGTGCACGCGCGAGCGGCCGGACTCCACCGTGAGGCGGGTGAAGGACACGCGGTCGCCCGTCAGCTTCACGGCCGTCTGCGCGCGGCCCCGCTCGAAGGTGAGCAGCGTCTTGCCGGCGCTCGGCGGCGCGTCGAACGCGCGCGTGGCCAGCGTGAAGTGTCCCGTGCGCAGGTCCAACGGGCCGGACAGCGACGGCCGGGGCAAGAGCGTCCCGGTGAGGTGCGCGGTCGCCGTCGCGGGGAAGTCCACCCAGGAGCCCGCCACGCCCGCGCGCTCCAGGATGCGCCCGAACGACGCGTCCTCCGTCTGGAGCGTCACGTCCACCGGCAGCTCCGGCGTGAGCTGGAGCGCGCCCGACAGCTTCACCTTGCCGCTCCCCAGCGGCGCCTCCAGTGACTCCACGCGCACGCGGTCCCCCGCGTACGACAGGCGCGCGTTGAGGCTCACCGGGCCGTACTGCTCATAGGCCAGGTTGCTCGCGGACAGGTCCGCGCCCACCGCGAGCGCGGACGGCCTCCCGGTGACGGACAGGCGCGTCCACAGGTGCCCGGTGGCCGGACGCGGCAGCAGCTTCGCCTGCGACAGCGTGCGCAGCGGCAGGAACACCTGCGCGTCCAGCGCGAGCACCGGGTGGCACAGCGTCTCCACGCGGCCGGACACCGTGGCGGTGATGGTCGTCGAGCGTCACCTCGCGCGCTCCACGTCCAGCAGCCCTCGTCGGGTCCAGCGCGCCGGTGAAGCCCAGCTGGCCAGCGTCAGCTCGTCCGCCGCCCGCGCCCAGGCGCACCAGGCCGCGCCGCGCGGCGACCTCCAGCTCCATCACGCCCCAGTGCTCCACCCACCCCACGTCCAGGTTCTCCACCTCCACGCCGCGCCCGTCCGGCAGCGCGAGGCGCACCTCCGCGCCGGTGATGTCCAGGCGCCCCACGCCCACGCGCGTCAGCGGCGTGAGCGGGCACGTGCCGTCGGGAGAAGGCGGGCTGGCCGAGGGCCGGGACAAATCCAACGCCACGCGCGGATGGCGCACGCGCACCTGGCCCAGCATGAGGCGGCGCGACAGGGGCGACAGGAAGCCCAGCGCCACCTCCGCCTCGTCGGCTGCGAACAGCGGCGTGTCCGTGCCGCGCGCGAACACCGACACGCCGTGCAGCACCACGCGCGAGCCCAGCGGATCCAGCTCGCACCGGCCGATGCCCACGTCCACGCCCAGCAGGTCCGGCAGGTGCCTGCGCGCCACGGTGCAGGCGGCGTCCCAGGTGAACGGCTGACGCAGCAGCAGGATGCTCCCCGACACCACGAGGAGCACCCACAAGAGCGCCTTGCGCGCAGCACTGTTGCGGCTGGGGAGGGACAAGCCGCTAGAGCTTACCGAGTCCCTCGAGGTAGCGGTCGATCTCCGCCAGGTCGATTTTCGTGTTCGCCGTCCGGGGCAGCGACGAGGCGGGAGCGCTCGCCCGCTCGCCTGCCTGGGCAGCAGCCGAGCCGCCCTGGAGTCCCAGGTTCGTCCCGATGCGGTGCACCAGCTCCGCGCTGATGGTCTCCGAGCGCGCCAGGAACGCCTCGAAGAGGGCGTTGTCGCACAGGGTGTTGATGACGCGCGGGGTGCCGCCGGAGTGCTCGTGCACGGCGAGCAGCGCCTCCGGCGTGAAGGGCATGCGCGGGCAGCCGGCCAGCCGCAGCCGGTGCTTCACGTACGCCTCGGTGGACTCCGCCGTGAAGGGCTCCAGCTTGTAGCGGAGCGCCACGCGCTGGGCGAGCGGCGGGTCCAGCTTCAGGTTCTTCTCGATCTCCGGCAGGCCGAAGAAGACGAAGGAGATGAGCTTGCGCTCCGGCACTTCCAGGTTCAGCAGCCCCCGGAACTCCTCCATGATCTCCCGCGTCTCCAGCATCTGCGCCTCGTCGATGAGGACGACGGCCTTCTTGCCGGACTCGTAGATTTGGAGCAGGCGCTGGTAGAGCTGCGACAGGAGCGCCAGCTTCTCCTGCGCGGGGTTCTCCACCCCCAGCTGGAGCGCGATGCGGCGCAAGAGCCACTGGGCGGTGATGCCCGAGTGGATGATGACGAGCAGCGCGGCCTCGTACTCGGACTCCGGAAGCGAGTCGAGCATGCGCCGGGCGAGCGTCGTCTTGCCCGCGCCGATGTCGCCCACGAGGATGGACAGGCCCTTCATGTAGCCCACGGCGTGCATCAGCCGGGTGAGGGCCTGCGAGTGCTGCGCGGAGTTGTAATAGAAGCGGCTCACCGGAGCGTTGGAGAACGGCTCCTGGGTGAGTTCGAAGAAATCGAGGTAGGTCGTCATCTCTCGCCGGGCCTCGTGGGGACGCGCTACACGTACCCTACTTTACGAGCCTTCGGCGCGCCCGCGGCTTGAACCGGCGCCGGCGTCGCGGGGCCCTTGTCAGCGCGGGGCAGCGGGTCCTCCTCGGGCGCGGTCACCGCGGACAGCCGCGTCACCTGCGACCCCACGTCGCGGTACTTCGCGTCCATCGCGGCCACGCGCTGGAAGTGGAAGAGCGCCTTGCCCTGCTCGTTGAGCGCGTCGTAGGCGCTCGCCAGCTCGAAGCCCAGCGCCTTGGCCACCTCGCCCGTCGCGAGCACGTTGGAAAGGCCTTCCTTGAACACCTGCACGGACTCTTCCGGCTTGCCGCGCAGCGTGTGCAGCATGCCAATCATCGTCAGGCAGTCCAGCTCGCGCTGGGTGCCCAAGCAGCCCTGGCGGGCCACGTCGAACTCATGGACGGCGTCGTCCAGCAGGCCCATCTCCTTGTAGGCGATGCCCAGGTCGTAGTGCGTGTCCACGTCCTCGGGCTTCACCACCTTGGCCAGGCCCTTCTTGAACTCGGCGAAGACCTCGTCCACCGAGTACTGGAAGTCCTCGTCCGCCGGGGGCACCGCCGCCAGCGACTCGCCGCCCAGGTCGTCCAGCTCACCGGCCAGCTGCGCCGCCAGGTCGAACGCGTCGCCACCCCCGGCGCCGTCGTCGAGCGACGCCTCCGTCACCGGCTGCACGGAGGGCACGTGGAGGGGCTCGGCAGGAGCCTCGTCCCCGGGGGCCGCGCCACCGCCGGCCTCCATCTCCTCCAGCCGCGCCATCAGCTCCCCGGCGCGCACGTGGCCCGGGAACGCGATGGCCACCGTCTCCAGAATCTCGCGCGCCTCTTCCAGCAGGCCCTGGTCCAGGAAGAACGACGCCTCGTCGCACTCCTCGGAGGCGGGCTCCTCCTCGGGCTCCGCTTCCGGCTCCGGCTCCGGCGCCTCCGCCAGGGCCTCGGGCTCCGGTTCGGGCTCCGGCGTGTCCTCGAGCACTTCGGCCTGGGGCTCGTCGTAGGACAGCTCCTCCACCTGCGCGAGCACCATGTGCGCGGCGGTGGGCTCGTCGTCCTCGTCGCCCAGCGACATGCCCCCCGCGTACGCGGGCTCTTCCGCGGGCGCCGCGAAGCCTTCCTCCAGGCCGGCGTCGTCCAGCGCGGACGCGTCCAGGGGCGCGAGCCCCACGCGCGTGGG
>NZ_JBKGHJ010000286.1:0-11079 GCF_046520365.1 Corallococcus sp. 4LFB | reverse complement strand
CGTCGGAGCCGTCGGAGCCGTCGGAGCCCCGCTTCGGACGCCCCAGCCCACGCCGGACGCGGCGCCGCCGGAACCCTGAACGCAAGCGGGCCGTCCCTGGACCGTAGGGCGGGGCAGGCGACCTCACGGGTGGGGGACGCGCGCCCTCCATCCCGGGGAGGGCGTCCCCGGCCGTGCGAGGCGGCCGGGCAGGCGTTACATGACGGGCCGCCGTGGGCCGCGCACGGGACGACACTCCAGGTGGCTGATTCCCTTGAGGGAGGGCCGCCGCGGGTGTCGGAGGACGTGGGCACGTCAGGGGCCCCCGTCAGGATGACGTCGCTGCCGGAGGTCGCGTGCGGCGCGGGAACCCGGGGCGGTGGGCGCGGTGTCTGAATGCAAGGCGCGGAGGCTCGTCCCGGAGTGGGGCCGGCTCCGGTGGCCGTCATGGCACCGGAGGAGCGCGGGGCGAGCCGTGAAGTCCCTCCACCGTGACGCGGTGGGGAGGGTCGATGGGAAGGGGCATGGCCTTGGAGCTGGATGACTGGGGCGGGAGCGGACCGCTCCTGCACTTCGCCTGCGCGAACGGTTTCCCTCCGGAGACGTACCGGAAGCTCTTCGCGCGGCTCGCGACGCGCTACCACGTGGTGTCCTTGCGCACGCGGCCGCTGATGCCGGGTCAGGACCCGAAGGCGCTCACGACCTGGCAGGAGCTGGGCGAGGACCTGGCGCGCGAGCTGAAGGCGCGGGGGCGCTCCGGCGTGCTGGGCGTGGGACACAGCGTGGGCGGCACGAGCACGCTGATGGCGTCCGCCGCGAACCCGGGGCTGTTCCGCGCGGTGGTGGCGTTGGATCCGGTGCTCGTCACCGGGCCCCGGCTGTGGGCGCTGCGCCTGATGAAGCTGCTGGGCCGCATGGACCGCACCGCCATCGTGCGGGGCGCGCTGCGGCGGCGGGACCGCTGGGCCACGCGCGAGGAGGCGGCCGCGGCGTACCGCCAGCGCAGGCTGTTCAAGGACTGGGACGCGGACTGCTTCAGCGACTACATCACGCACGGCCTGGTGCCCACGGAGGCGGGGGACTTCCGGCTGCGCTTCCCGCGCGAGTGGGAGGCCCGCATCTTCGAGACCTTCCCCGCCGACCCGTGGACGCTCATCCGCGCCAACGCGGCGCCCACGCTGGTGCTGCGCGGCGAGCGCTCCGACACGCTCCTGCCCGACGCGCTGGCGCGAGCGGAGAGTGAGATGCAGCGCGCGCGGGTGGACACGCTGCCGCTCGCCTCGCACCTGTTCCCGATGGAGCGGCCTCGCGACACGGCCGAGCGCGTGCTGGCGTTCCTCGACCTGCTGCCGCCCGGGGACGTCCCCGCGTCCTCGGACTGAGGCCTGTCAGCCGTAGGCCTCGCGCTTGATGCGCTTGTCCGGGATGCCCAGCTCGTGCAGGTGGCCGAGCACGGCCTCCATGAAGCGCGGCGTGGCGGGCGTGCGCGTCTCCAGCGCCTTGCGCCGGTCCCACGGGGTGATGGCGGGCCCGCACACGTACACGAGGCAGGTGTCGCGGTCCGGGAGCAGCTCGTGCAGCAGCGCCTCCGCGACGCGGCCCTTGCGCACCTGGGGGCCGTACTTCGTCTCGTCCATCTCCCGCGTGAGCGTGTGCACCACCCGCACGCGGTCCGGCGCGGCGCGCTCCAGCGCGGCCAGCTCCTCGCGGTAGAGGATGTCGCCCCAGGTCTTGTTGGACGCGAGGAACGTGTGCCGCAGCTTCAGCCCCCGGTGCAGCGCGTCCTTCACGATGGCGAAGTTCGGCACCGCGCCGGAGCCCGCCACCACGTGCAGCACGTGGCCCGTCCGCTCCGTCACGTCGTCCGGCAGCACGTACGGCCCCATGAAGCCCGTCACCTTCAGCTTCGCCCCCACCAGCCGGCCGTGCACCAGCAGCGGGGACAGGAGCGGCGGGTAGCGCGTGACGCCCGGGATGAACTCCTCGTCCTTCACCGTGATGGCCACGTGCCGCTCGTGCGGCGCGGAGGCGAGCGAGTACGAGCGCGGCGGCTCCTTGCGCCCCTTCTGCTCCTGGAGGTACGCGCACTGGTGGGCGAGCGCCCGGAACTGGTGCGGGTCGATGTTGAGGAACTGGCCCGCCTTGTAGTCGAGCGGCCCCGCCCCCGGGCCCAGCTCCAGCAGCAGCGTCGCCGTGTCGTGCGTCTCCCACCGCGCTTCGGTGACGGTGGCCTCGTACTCGACGGGCCGCTTCGCTCGGGAGGGCGTGGCTTCGGCGCTCATGCGCCTTCCCATAACACGCGGGGTGCGGGGCCGCGCGGACCGGCGCGCGGGCTTCCGGGTTTCGCGCCGGAACCCGGGGGCAGGCGCATCGTTGGCTGGATGACGGAAGGGCAGGCGGGCGGCCCGGCGCTCCCAGAGGACCGCTGACCCGCCCCACCAGGCGGGACTACATCTTCCAGGAGGACGTCCAGCCATCCGGAAAGGACGTGGTCCGGCCCGTGCTTCGAGTTCTCTTCGCCCTGATGTCATTGCTGCCTTACGGGCTCCGCCGCCACGTCGTGCGCGCGCTGATGCACGGCGTGTGGGGCCGGCTGTCCCACGCGAAGGTGTACGGCCTGAAGGACCTGCCGGCCGGCCCCTGCCTCTTCATCTGCAACCACCTGTCCAACGCGGACGGCTTCACGCTCTACCGGGCGCTGCGCCCCAGGAACGTCGTCTTCCTCGCGGGCGTGAAGCTGCACGGCACCGTGATGACGCGGCTGGCGGCGGAGACGATGGACACCATCGACATCACGCCCAACTCGCCGGACATCGAAGCGCTGCGCCGCTGCGTGGAGCTGCTCAAGGCCGGCCAGTCCGTGCTCATCTTCCCGGAAGGGGGGCGCAGCCGCTCCGCCGGCCTGTTGCAGGCGAAGAAGGGCGTGGGCCTCATCGCCAAGCGCGCGGGGGTGCCCATCGTGCCGGTGGCGCTGACGGGCACGCAGAAGCTCATGCCCATCAACGACTCCGACATGGGCGGCGAGCGGCTCTACCACGCCGACGTCACCGTCACCTTCGGGCCCGCCTTCCGCATGGAGGACCTGGAGCCGGAGGTGGCGGGCGCTCCCGACGCGCGCCAGGCGCTGGTGGACGCGATGATGCGCCGGGTGGCCGCGCTGCTGCCGCCCGCGTACCAGGGCGTCTACGCCGGAGGGCAGGACCCGGTGGCCCCCGCCACCCCGTCCTCCGCCGCGCCGCCTTCCGCGTCGTAACGGCCCTCGTTGCCCGCGAATGGAAACGGCCGCGCGGGCGGGTGCCCACGCGGCCGTCTGGCTTCAGGCCGTCCCGGTTACTGGAGGAACGCCTTCTTGACCTCGGTGAGCAGCGGGTTGGTGCCCGTCGCGGGGTCGGTGCAGCCCTGGTTGATGGTCCAGATGATGGTGCCGCCGTAGCCGTTGGCCTTGGCGTACTGCCCCTTGGCCTGGATGGCCTCCGGACCGTCGTAGGTAATCCAGCGCACCGTGCCGTCCTCCACCGGCGTGCTGAACGTGACGTAGTTGGCCTGCGCCGCCGCGTCCCACCGGAGCGTGCCCGTCTTGGAGAGCGCCAGGATCTTCTTGTACGTGAAGGAGTTGTCCCCGCCCACGTAGTCGGACCAGTCCGTGAAGGCCTGGCGCGGGCCGGTGATGTGGCGCCACGCGAGCCCGTAGAACGGGATGCCCATGCCCAGCTTCTCCTTGGGGATGCCCGCGGCCACCCAGGCCTTGAGGCTGGACTCCACGGACGTCGGGTGGGTGCCGGACTCGCCCGTGAGCGCGGACGTGAACCACGACTCCCAGCCGCCCCAGACGCCAATCATCTCGTAGGACATGACGTTCACCTGGTCCAGGTACTGGGCCAGCTGCGGGTACCACTTGAGCTCCGCGTCGGAGCTGAAGTTGTTGTTCACCCAGCCAATGGGGAACGTCAGCAGCATGTTGGGACGCACCTGGCGCAGCCGCTGCACCAGCGCGAGCAGGTTCGGCTTGTCCACCTCCTCCACCGGCTCCCAGTCGATGTCGAGCCCGTCGTAGCCGTGGTCGTCCATCGCCTTGAGCAGGCTCTGGACGAACTTCTCCCGGTTCGCGGAGGAGGCCGCGCCCACCCAGTTGTCGTGCTCGCCCGCGCCGCCCACCATGATGATGGCCTTGCGCCCCGCGGCGTGCGCGCGCGAGGAGAGCGTCTTCGCCATGGCGGAGCCGTTCGAGTTGTCGAAGATGGCGTCCACCGTGCCGTCCGTGTTCGGCGTCACGCGGCCCACGATGATGTGCGTCATCGCGCTGAAGTCCACCTTCTCCGGCGGGTAGTCATCCGCGTTCCAGCCCGTGTAGTAGCCGGACACCCACTTGTTGGTATTGCCCACCGGGCCCGTCACCACCACGTCCGCCGTGGCCTGCTTCGTCGCGTCCGCGCTGCTCGTGGCCACGACGTGGTACGTGCCCGCCGTGCCGGGCGCGGTGTACGTGCCGCTGGAGGTGACGGTGCCGCCCGTGGCGCCCTCCAGGACGCTCCACGTCACGGCCGTGTTGCTGCTGCCCGTCACCGCCGCGGTGAAGGTCTGCACGCCGCCTGGGGCCAGCGTCGCGCTGGTGGGGGTGACGCTCACGGTCACGGTGGTGGAGGAGGTCCGCTTGCCGGACACCGCCGTGGACTTCGCGCTCTCACCGGCCGCGTTCAGCGCGGTGACGGCATACCAGTACGTCGTGCCCGCGGCCGCGCGGGTGTCCTTGTAGGACGCGGCGGTGAGGGCGGAGGAGGTGAGCCGCGCGTACGTGCCCGTCCGCGCCGTGGCGCGGTAGACGTGGTAGCCCGTGGCCCCCGTCACCGCGCCCCAGGTGAGGGCGACGTCCGTCGTGGAGCCCGTGGCCTTCAGGGCCGTGGGGGCGGAAGGGGCGGTGGTGCTCGCCGCCAGACGCACGTTGTCGAAGTACATCGCGGGCAGCGTGCGGCCCGCGTTCTCCATCACCACCAGCCCGTCCAGGGTGGCGTTCGCCGCGCCCAGCGTGGACAGGGGCATGCGGCACAGCGTCCACGCGTTGGCCTTCAGCGTGCCGCCCGCGCAGGTGGGGTTGAGCGCCACGGGGGGCTTGGCCACGCCGCCCACGCTCGCGTAGAGCGCGATGGCGGGGTTGGCCGTCGCGCCCGGGTTCACCCGCAGCTCCACGAAGCCGTACCCCGTGGTGGGCACGCCCGCGTGGTGGAAGTACAGGCCCTTCCAGGGGCCGAACGTCGCGGAGATGGAGCGGGTGCCCGCGTACACGGGCCTCGTCGCGCCAAGGCTGTGCGTCGCCCAGGACCAGTCCTGCCAGCCTGCACCCAGCGCGTCGTCGAACAGCGTGGACGCGCTCGCGAGCGCGTCGCCGGTCGTCACCAGCGAGTCGTCGTCGCCCGCGGTGGAGGTGAAGTCCGGAGCGCCACCGCAGCCGGTGTGCATCGCGCCCAACGCCACGAGGAACCCAATGAGCTGCCTTCTCAAGTTCTCTCCTACGGCCAGGTGAAGAAGGCGGCCGGGGGGGATGCCTCCCTCCGCCCGCGGCGCGTGGCGGAGGCCCCCCGGGCGCCCTGTCGCCGCGCCGGGATTGGCGGGCATGCAACGGGGGACCTGGCGAATCGCAGGCAGAGAAACACCGCGATTGTTCGTCTGTGTTCAAGCCATGGGGTGGGGTATTTCGGCACGTCCCGAGGACGCCAGGCTGCTGTCTCAGCGGCGCGGCGGGCGTCTGGCTTCAGAGGGAAACGTGCCTGGTGACGCTGGAGACGGGCGGGCCCTTCCCGCGCCTGGAGGCGCCACGGAGGCGCCTCCAGGGGAAAGGCAGCCACGCTGTCGTACGCGCGGCTTCAATCCTTCACAGGGATTGTATCACGGAATCACTTGCGGCCGGACGACGTGAGGAAGCTCCACGCGCTCTTCTCCCCGCCCAGGTACGTCTGGAAGTGGTTCTCCCCGGGGCGGTACAGCTGCGTCTGCTTGAGCTGCTCGTGCAGCGCGGGCAGGTGGTAGTAGGGCACGGACGGGAAGAGGTGATGGGACAGGTGGTAGCTCGCGTTGAAGGGCGCGATGAAGAAGCGCTCGAACCACGTCGCGGCCGCCACGTCCCGCGTCTCGTGCGTCTCGTCCGGGGTGGCGGGGGTGAAGGGGTGCTCCACCACCGCGCGGATGCGGAACGCCATCATCATCAGCGTCAGCGACGGCACCGACCACAGGAGCAGGTAGTACAGCCAGCCGCCCGTCAGCGTGAGGAAGGTGATGAGGCCCGCCAGCCAGAGCACGTAGCGGATGTGCTCGGCGCGGGAGATGGGCGGGCCGCCCTTGCCCATGGAGCGGCCCGTATAGGACCAGGGGATGACGATGCGCAGGTGGGAGAGGGTGAAGAAGCCCACCATGTCCCCCAGCAGCACCAGCGCCGTGCCCCAGCGCGTGCGCGGGAACATCCACGCGTGGTCGCGCTGCGCCGTGCGCCAGTACGGGTCCTTGTCCGTGTTGACGTAGCGGTGGTGCTCCGCGTGCTCCTTGCGGTAGCCCTCCGTGGTGATGTTGGTGGGGAACGCGCACAGCAGGTCCGCCACCACGTCGTTGAGCTTCCGGTTCGTGAGCAGGTGGAAGTGCGCCGCCTCGTGCACCAGGCTCAGCAGCGCGTGCTGCCGCGAGGAGATGACCACCGCGGCCAGCACCCACGCCCACCAGCGGTCCACCTGCACCACGAACGCCACCGACAGCGCGATCATCAGCCACTGGCGCGCCACGGCCCACAGGCCGCGCCCGTTGGCCACCACCGACAGCTCCCGCACCGACGCCGTCAGGGCACGACGGTCGAACGCGCGGGAGGTGACGGCTTCCGAGTCATCCAGCGACAACGGTTCTGGAACGGCGAGCATCTGGGGACAGACCTCCTGCCGGGCGCGAGCGCTCTGGCGGAGGCCGGGAGGTGGCTTCCCCTCCCATCCAAAGTGACCCCCTGCCGCACACCCCGGTCATGTGGGATTACACCGCCTTCGCGGTAATAATCTTATATCATGGGAATTAGTAGGTCTGGAATACCCGCCCAATCTTACAGCCAGGACGGATGTGGAAGGCCGAGGGGGGACCGGGCCAGGCAGGTGTTGAGTGGTGTCCAGCCGGCGGCCTTCCAGGGGGCCTGGCGCACGGGAGGCCAGGACGTCCGGGTCTTTTGGCCGGTGTGTTGAGGGTGTTCTCCGTACACTGGGAGGGTAGTTCCCTTTCCGCGACACGCGGCGGCCCCCCAGGAAAGGCGGCGAGGTTCAGGCCTCCCCGGTGAATGGATGCAGGCACCCTTCGACTTCCGCACGCTCTTCGAGCTGTCGCCCAATCCCTACATGCTGCTGGACCGCGAGCTGCGGTACGTGACCGCGAACGCGGCCTACCTGCGGGTGACCGCCAGCCGGCTGGAGGACCTGGTCGGGCGCAACATCTTCGACGCGTTCCCGCACGACCCGGACGACCCGGCCAACCCCAGCGCGCGGATGCTGCGCGACTCGTTCGTGCGCGTGCTGACGGAGCGGACGCTGGACACGCTGGCGCTCATCCCCTACCGGGTGCCGCGCCAGACGGGGGAGGGCGTCGTGGCGGAGGAGCGCTACTGGAGCGCCACGCACACGCCCTTGTTCGACGAGCGGGGCGAGGTGGCCTTCATCCTCCAGCACACGATGGACGTGACGGAGCTGCAGCAGCTCAAGCAGGCCGTGCGCGACGCGGAGTCCTCGCTGGAGGAGGGCCTGCCGCGGACGCAGCTGATGGGCGGGGTGTTCGCGCGCGCCCGGGCGGTGCAGGAGGCCAACCGCACGCTGGACGACGAGCGCCGGCACCTGCGGCGCATCTTCGAGCAGGCCCCGGGCTTCATGTGCTCGCTGAAGGGACCGGAGCACGTGTTCGAGCTGGCCAACCGCTCCTACCTCCAGCTCGTCGGCCACCGGGACCTGCTGGGCAAGCCGGTGCGGGAGGCGCTGCCGGAGGTGGCCGGGCAGGGCTTCTTCGAGCTGCTGGACCGGGTGTTCACGACGGGCGAGCCCTTCATCGGGCACAACATGCGGGTGCAGCTGCAGCGCGAGCCCGGGGCCCCGCTGGTGGAGGCCTTCCTGGACTTCGTGTACCAGCCCGTGGTGGATGCGGATGGCCGCGTCTCCGGCATCTTCGTCCAGGGCCACGACATGACGGCGCAGAAGCTGGCGGAGGACGAACTGGCGCGCCACCGCGACCACCTGGAGGAGCTGGTGCGCGAGCGCACGCGGGCGCTGGAGGCGAGCGAGGCGGAGCGCCGCCAGGCGGAGGCCGCGCTGCTCCAGGCGCAGAAGATGGAGGCGGTGGGCAAGCTCACCGGCGGCGTGGCGCATGACTTCAACAACCTGCTCCAGGTGGTGAGCGGCAACCTCCAGCTGCTCCAGCGCGACGCGGTGGGCGACACGCGCACGCAGCGGCGCCTGGAGACGGCGCTGGGCGCGGTGGAGCGCGGGGCGCGGCTGGCCTCGCAGCTGCTCGCGTTCGCGCGGCGGCAGCCGCTGGCGCCCATGGCGCTCAACCTGGGCCGGCTGGTGCGCGACATGGACGACCTCTTGCGCCGCGCGCTGGGCGAGGACGTGGAGGTGGAGACGGTCATCAGCGGCGGGCTGTGGAACACGCTGGCGGATCCGCACCAGTTGGAGAACGTCATCCTCAACCTGGCCATCAACGCGCGCGACGCCATGGACGGCCGGGGCCGGCTGACCATTGAAGCGGGCAACGCGATGCTGGATGACCACTACGCGATGCTGCACCCGGAGGTGTCGCCGGGGCAGTACGTGCTGCTGGCCATCTCCGACACGGGCACCGGCATGACGCCGGAGGTGCTGGAGCGCGCGTTCGAGCCGTTCTTCACCACGAAGCCCGAGGGGCGCGGCACGGGCCTGGGGCTGAGCATGGTGTATGGCTTCGTGAAGCAGTCCGGAGGCCACGTGAAGATCTACAGCGAGCTGGGGCACGGCACGTCCATCAAGATCTACCTGCCGCGCACCTTCCAGACGGCGGTGCAGCCGGCGGAGACCGGCACGGCGCAGGTGGAGGGCGGCACGGAGACCATCCTGGTGGTGGAGGACGACGCGGCGGTGCGGGCCACGGTGGTGGAGGTGCTGACGGAGCTGGGCTACCGCGTGCTCAAGGCGCATGACGGCCAGAGCGCGCTCGCGGTCATCCAGAGCGGCCTGCCGGTGGACCTGCTCTTCACGGACGTGGTGATGCCGGGGCCGGTGCGAAGCCCGGAGCTGGCGCGGCAGGCGAAGGCGCTCCTGCCGGACCTGGAGGTGCTCTTCACGTCGGGCTACACGGAGAACGCCATCGTGCACGGCGGCCGGCTGGACCCGGGCGTGAGCCTCCTGTCCAAGCCGTACCGGCGCGAGGACCTGGCGCGGAAGATCCGCGCGATGCTGAAGGGCCGCGAGCAGCGGCTGGCGGCCAGGCAGTACCGCGAGCCCGCGCCCGCCGCGCCGGAGCCGGGAGGCAAGGGGACGCTGCGCATCCTCCTGGTGGAGGACGACGCGGACATCCGCGAGTCCGCGAGCGAGCTGATGACGGACATCGGGCACGCCGTGCGCGCGGTGGCGAGCGCGGAGGCGGCCAGCGAGGCGCTGGCGAAGGAGCCCTTCGACCTGCTCTTCACCGACGTGACGCTGCCGGGCATGTCCGGCGTGGCGCTGGCGCGCGAGGTCGTGCGGCGGTATCCGGCCCTGCGCATCATCATCGCGTCCGGGGACACGCGCGCGGTGTCGGGAGAGGACAGCAAGGCGCTGGCGCACGTGGTGCTGCTGCCCAAGCCGTATGACCTGAACCAGATGGAGCGCGCGCTGGAGCAGGTCGCCGCGGACGCCCCGGCCACGAGTGCGAGGCCCTCATGATGGACGCGCCGGCCCGGACGGGCGAAACCCTTTATGTGTCCACGCTGCCCGGGCTGGAGCCCGCGCTGGAGGCGGAGGCGCGCGAGCGCGGCCTGCCGTTCCGGCGCGCGGAGGGCGGTATCGAGTGCGACGGCCCGCCCGGCCTGCACCAGACGGCGAACCTGCACCTGCGCACCGCGAGCCGCGTGCTCCTGCGCCTGGGCACCTTCACGGCGCCCACCGCGGACGCGCTGGTGCACGGGCTGGAAGCGCTGCCCCTGGCGGACGTCTGGGACGGGAAGGTGCCGCTGCGGCTGTCGGTGACGCTGCACCGCTCCGTGGCCCGGGCCGGCCGTGGTGCTGGAGTCCGCGGCCGTGGCGTGGCACCCGCGCGAGCTGACGGTGGCGGGACACCTGGACGAGGAGGGCGGCGGGCCGGAGCTGACGCTGCTGGTGCGCGGCGACGGGGAGCGCTGGACGGTGAGCGCGGACACGTCCGGCGCTCCCCTGTACCAGCGCGGCTACCGGCAGGAGGTGGGGCGCGCGCCGCTGCGCGAGACGCTGGCCGCGGGCATCCTGCGGCTCGCGGGCTACGCGGGCGACGTGCCGCTGGTGGATCCGATGTGCGGCTCGGGCACGTTCCTGGTGGAGGGCGCGTGGCTGTCCCAGCGCCGGCCGCCGGGCCTGCTGCGCACGTTCGCGTTCCAGTCCTTCCCGTCCTTCGACCCGCAGGCCTGGGTGCGCCGGCGCACGGAGGCGGAGGCCGAGTCGCTGGCGGAGCCTCGCGCGCCCATGCGCGGGTATGACCTGAACGCGGGCGCGCTGGGCACGGCGCGGCGCAACGCGAAGCGCGCGGGCGTGACGCTGGCGCTGGAGCGGCACGACCTGCGCACGCTGAAGGCGCCGCCGGACGCCCCCGGGCTGGTGGTGGCCAACCCGCCCTACGGCAAGCGCGTGGGCGAGGCGGAGGACCTGCCGGAGCTCTACCGCGCGCTGGGCGCGACGCTGAACGGCGCGTTCCGCGAGTGGCGCAAGGCGCTCATCGTCCCGGAGGAGCCGAAGCTGGTGGCGGCGCTGGGGCTGAAGGGCGCGCGGCAGCTCCACGTGAAGAACGGCGGCCTGCGCTGCCTGTTGGTGCTGGCGGGGCCGTAGCGTACAGCGGCAGCACCAGCTCGAAGCGCGCGCCGCCCTCGGGCCGGGCGCCCGCGCGCACCTTGCC
>NZ_JBKGHJ010000285.1:0-11094 GCF_046520365.1 Corallococcus sp. 4LFB | reverse complement strand
CCGCTGTCGTTCGCGCAGCAGCGGCTGTGGTTCCTGGACCAGCTGGAGCCGGGCACCTCCACGTTCAACGTCCCCGTCGCCCTGCGCGTGGAGGGCACCCTGGACGTGGGCGCGCTGGAGCACTGCTTCCAGGAAGTGGTGCGCCGCCATGAATCCCTGCGCACCGTCTTCCAGGACGGCCCGGAGGGACCGTCGCAGGTCATCCTGCCCGCGCTCACGCTGCCGCTCGAACAGGTGGACCTGAGCGCCCTGCCCCAGGACGCACGCGAGGCGGAGGCCCACCGCCTGGAGGTGGAAGAGGCCCTGAGGCCCTTCGACCTGGGGAAGGGCCCGATGCTGCGCGCCCGGCTCCTGCGCCTGAGCGAAACCTCCCACCGCGTGCTGATGACCATGCACCACATCGCGTCCGACGGCTGGTCCATGGACGTGCTGGTGCGGGAGGTGAGCGCGCTCTACGTCGCACACCGGCAGGGCCGTCCCTCCCCGCTGCCGCCCCTGGCCATCCAGTACGCGGACTACGCGGTCTGGCAGCGCCAGTGGTTGCATGGCGACCTGCTGGAGAAGCAACTCGATTACTGGCGCCACCAGCTGGCGGGAGCCCCCGCGGTGCTGGAGCTGCCGCTGGACCGTCCCCGTCCCGCCGTGCGCGCCCACCGGGGCGGCATCGTGGCGAGGACGACGGAGCCCGCACTGTTGAAGGGCCTGGAGCGGCTGGCCGTGGACCGCAAGGCCACGCTGTTCATGGCGCTGATGGCGGCCTTCCAGTGCCTCCTGCACCGCTACAGCGGACAGACGGACGTGGTCGTGGGGACCGACGTGGCCAACCGCGACACCGCGGAGACCGAAGGACTCATCGGCTTCTTCATCAACCAGCTCGTGGTGCGGCTGCGCATGGACGGCAACCCCACCTTCGTGGAGCTGCTGGAGCAGGCGCGGCGCGTGTCCCTGGAGGCCTACGAGCACCAAGCCCTCCCCTTCGAGGAGGTGGTGCGCGCCGTGAACCCGGAGCGCAGCCGCGCGCACGCGCCGCTGTTCCAGGTGAAGCTCATCCTCCAGAACACGCCGCACACGGCGCTGGAGCTGCCGGGCCTGACCCTGAGCGTGGACGCCACGAACACCGCCGCCGCGAAGCTGGACCTGACGGTGTCCATGACGCCCACGCCGGAAGGGCTGGTGTGCGCCTGGATGTACGACCGCGACCTCTTCGACAAGGCCACGGTCGAACACATGGCGGACCGCTTCAACGCCGTACTCGCGAGCATCGTCTCCCACGAGGGAGCCCTGCGCCTGTCGGACTTCCCGATGCTGCCGCCAGCGGAGCGGCAGCGGCTGCTGGGGACGTTCAACGACACCGCGCTCCCGTACGCGGAGCGCTGCATCCACGCGCTCATCGCGGAGCAGGCGGCGCGGACGCCGGAGGCGCTGGCGGTGGTGGCGCCGGAGGGAACGCTCACGTACGCGGCGCTGGAGCGGCGGGCGAACCAGCTCGCGCACCTGCTCCAGCAGTACGGCGTCGCGCCGGAGACGCGCGTGGGCCTGTTCGTGGAGCGGCGGGCCCATGCGCTCGTGGGGCTCCTCGGCATCCTCAAGGCGGGCGGCGCCTACGTGCCGCTCGACCCCGGGGCGGCCAGTGCGCCGGAGCGGATGCGCCAGGTGCTGAAGGGCGCGGGCGTGCAGGTCATCGTCACCGACGAGGCCCTGGCGGACGAGCTGCCCTCACAGGGCGAGCTGCTGGTGAGCCTGGACGCGGACGACGGACTGCTGGACGCACAGCCGGAGGAAGCGCCCGTCACCGGCGTCCTGCCGGGGCACGCGGCCTACGTCATCTACACGTCGGGCAGCACCGGCCAACCCAAGGGCGTGGTCATCGAGCACCGCCAGCTCGCGGGCTACGTGGCGGGCGTCAGCGACCGGCTGGCGCTGCCCGAAGGGATGTCCTTCGCGACGGTGTCCACGCTGGCCGCGGACCTGGGCCACACGGCGGTGTTCCCCACGCTGTGCAGGGGCGGCGCGGTGCACCTGGTGGACCGGGACATGGCGTCGGACGCGGGGAAGCTCGCGGCGTACGGCCGGACGCATGAAGTCCAGGGACTGAAGATCGTCCCCACGCACCTGGAGGCGCTGCTCGCGGGCCAGGACGCGGCGGACCTGCTGCCGGGCCGGCGGCTGGTGCTGGGCGGAGACACGGTGTCGTGGGCGCTGGTGGAGCGGGTCCACGCGCTGTCACCGGACTGCGAGGTGTTCAACCACTACGGCCCCACGGAGACGACGGTGGGCGTGCTCGCGCAGCGGGTGGAGCGCGGCGCGAGGACGCAGGGCACGCGGTCGGTGCCGCTGGGCCGGCCGCTGGGCAACGTGCGCGTGTACGTGCTGGATGCGTACGGGCAGCCGGTGCCCACGGGCGTCCCGGGCGAGCTGTTCATCGGCGGCGCGACGGTGGGCCGCGGCTACCAGGGCCGTCCGGACCTGACGGCGGAGCGCTTCGTGCCGGACCGCTTCGGCGCGGAACCGGGCGCCCGGCTGTACCGGACGGGAGACCGCGTGCGGTGGCTGCACGACGGCCGCATCGAGTTCCTGGGCCGCGTGGACCACCAGCTCAAGCTCCGCGGCTACCGCGTGGAGCTGGGCGAAATCGACGCCGTGCTCGCGCGCCATCCCGCCGTCAGCGAGTGCGTGGTGGTGGCCCGCGACGACGCCGCCCAGGGCCGCCAGCTCATCGCCTACGCGGTGGGCAGGTCCGAGCAGGCGCTGGACGAGGCCGCGCTGCGCGGACACCTGGCGAAGCTGCTGCCGGACTACATGGTGCCCTCGGCCTTCGTGGTGCTGGGCGCCCTGCCGCGCACGTCCAACGGCAAGGTGGACCGCAAGGCCCTGCCGGAGCCGTCGCGCTCGGGTGAGGACACGGGCCACGTCGCGCCGCGCACGCCCACCGAGCAGCGGCTGGCGGCGCTCTGGCAGGAGCTGCTGGGCGTGCCCCGCGTGGGCGTGCACGACAGCTTCTTCGACCTGGGCGGCCACTCGCTGCTCGCCACGCAGGTGGTGGCGCGGGCGGGCGCACTGTTCGACGCGAGGCTCGCGGTCATCGACCTCTTCGAGGCGCCGACCCTGGAGGGGTTGGCCGCGCGCATCGACGCGGGCACGAGTTCGGATTCACCGTTGGTGGTGCTGCGCAAGGGAGGCGCCCGGACGCCCTTCTTCTGCGTGCACCCGGTGGGCGGCAGCGTGCTGGGCTACCTGGAGCTTTCCCGGCGCATGGACGAGGACCAGCCCTTCTACGGCCTCCAGGTGCCGAGGGACGGCGCCGGCCCGACGGTGGAGGCCATGGCCACGCACTACCTGCACGCCGTGCGAAGCGTGCAGCCCACGGGCCCCTACCGCCTGGGCGGCTGGTCCATGGGCGGACGCGTGGCATACGAGATGGCGCGGCAGCTTCGCCTGGAAGGCGAGACGGTGGAGCTGCTCGTCGTCATCGACGCGATGGGCGAGGAGCCCGCTCCCGCACAGGCCCTCACGCCGGACGAGGCCGTGGGCCAGCGCGTGCTGGAGTTCGCGGATCACCTCACGAGGCTCGCGGACGTGCATCCCCGGGCCGCGGAGGTGCTGGGGCTGGTGGACCCCGTGGAGCTGCGCCAGGTGCTGGAGCAGACGCCCGGCGTGGACCTGGGCCTGGAGGAAGCGGCGTGCGACGAGCTGCGCGAGCTGTGGCACCGCTTCGGTGGGAACCAGGCCGCGTCGCGGGCCTACGTCCCCGGGCCGTATGACGGAAGCCTCGTGCTGCTGCGCGCGGCGGAAGGGCCCGAAGCCCCTCCGGACCTGGGATGGGGAACGCTCGTGCACGGAGGCCTGACGGTGCACACCGTGCCCGGCGACCACTTCACCCTCATCCGTCCGCCCCACGTGGACGCGCTGGCCGAACGGCTGCGCGCGCTGCTCACCGGAAGGAACGGTTAGCCGCCCCATGGCACGACATTTCACGCAGGCCCAGCACGCGTCCCTGCGCGCGCTGCTGGGCGCGGCCCCGGGCGACGGCGCGGAGGCCCTGGCGCACCGGCCGCCGGTGCCGTTCCGCGACGTCCAGCGCCTCCTCGCCCTGCCGGAGCTGCCCCACGTCCACCTGCTGAGCGAGGACACGTGGCTGCTGGGAGGCCGCCTCCTGCGCTGGCTCACCCACGACACGCGCCCCGGCGGCGACTACGACCTGTTCTGCGCTTCGTTCCAGGCGCTGGAGCGGACCGCGAGGCACATGCTGTCCACCGGCTACACGCCCTGCCGCAGGCACGTGGCCACGGCGTGGGGCCCCTGGCTGAGGGACCGCGTCCAGGGCCGCGACGACCACGCGCCCTGCAAGGAGGCCACGCCCACGGAGGAGGCCGCGCTCCAGGAGCGGCTGCGGCTGCGGCGCTTCCCGGACGCCGGGAGATGTACGCGCTGGAGCTGCACTCGCCGGAAGGAGACCTGCTCCAGCTCGTGCACATCCCGGCCCTCTTCACCGGGGGCGGCGACGCCGTGGGCCAGCAGCTGGCCTTCACGGACCTGAGCATCTGCCAGTTCCTCCTGGACGGCCGCCTGCTGCACGCGGGCCCCCACGCCTGGGCGGACCTCCTTGGCCAGCGGGTCCGGGTGGTCCACATGGTCCGCCCGCGCATCACCGCCGAGCGCCTGCTCAAGTACGCCGGCCGGGGCTTCTGGCCCGACGCGCAGTCGGTGCGCACGGTGTTCCGGGCCGTGCGGAGGCGCTGAGCGGCGCGGCCCTGGCGGCACGGACGCGCCCTGCTAGCATCGGGCGCCTGCCCCCGCTGAAAGCCGACTCCGCTGAACGCCACCGAACCGCGTCACCTCGCCGGCCTGGACCTGCTCCGGTGCCTGGCCATCCTCGTCGTCGTCGTCTTCCACTACCCGCGCCCCGAGGGCTACGGGGCCTACCACGTGTTCGCCAACTTCGGCTGGACGGGCGTGGAGCTGTTCTTCGTGCTCAGCGGCTTCCTCATCGGCTCGCAGCTCCTGGAGCCGGTGTCGCGCGGTGAGACGCCGTCGCTCCAGCGCTTCTACCTGCGGCGCTCGCTGCGCATCCTGCCGTCCTTCCTCGTCGTGCTGGCCCTGTACCTCTTCGTGCCCGCCTGGCCCGAGATGCCCGTGGTGACGCCCGCGTGGCGCTTCCTCACGTTCACGCAGAACTTCGGACTGAGCATCAACGGCTTCTCCCACGCGTGGTCGCTGTGCGTGGAGGAGCACTTCTACCTGGTGCTGCCGCTCACCGTGCTCGCGCTGCGCGGACGCCTGCGCGCGCCGTCCCTCCTCGCCCTCGCGGCGGCCGTGATGCTCGGGGGCATGCTGCTGCGCGGCGGGCTGTGGATGCAGCACTTCTCCACGCTCGGGCCGGGGGAGCCCGGGTGGCGCGACTACGACAGGCTGCTCTACTACCCGACGTACGCGCGGCTCGACGGGCTGACGTGCGGCGTGCTGCTCGCGGCCCTGCGCGTGTTCCGGCCCGCGGCCTGGGAGCGCTGGACGCGGGGGGCTCGCGCCGGAGGGATGGCCTTCGTGGGCCTCGCGTGCCTGGGCGGCGTGCTCTTCCTCAACGAGGAGCACTACCGCGACCTCCTCTATACCGTGGTGGCGTTCCCCCTGGTCTCGCTGGGCTTCGCGGCGCTGCTGATGGCGCTGGCGGGCCCCACGGCCTCGCGCGTCTGCGCCCGCATCCCGGGCGTGAAGACCTTCGCGGTCCTGAGCTTCACCGTCTACCTCACGCACAAGGCCGTGCAGCACGGGGTGCGTGACGCGCTGGAGCCCCACGGCATGGACGCGTTCCACGCCGTCACGGTGCTGGGCGGCGTCGTGGCGGTGCTGCTCGCCTCGCTCGCGCTGCACCACGGGGTCGAGCGGCCCATGCTGAGGTTGCGCGAGCGGCTGGAGCGCAGGCTCGCCTCCCGGAAGCCGCAGCCCGCCGTCTCCTGAAGGCCGCCCGCGCTTCTGCGCGACAGAAGCCGCGCACGGGGCCCGCCCTGGGCCCGGACGCCGCGTGCGCGCTAAACCTCGCGCATGCGCCCCTTCCTGACGGCGACGTGGCGGTACCTGCTGATGCTCAACTACGAGGTGGATCCGGCGGTGCTGCGGCCCCTCGTCCCCCGGGGCACGGAGCTTGACGCGTGGCAGGGCCGCACGTTCGCGAGCATGGTCGGCTTCCGCTTCCTCGACACGCGCGTGCGGGGACTCGCGGTGCCGTTCCACCGGGACTTCGATGAGGTGAACCTGCGCTTCTACGTGCGCCGCCTGGGCCCCGAGGGCTGGCGGCGCGGCGTGGTGTTCGTGCGCGAAGTCGTCCCCCGGCTCGCCATCGCCACCGTGGCGCGCGTCCTCTACAACGAGCCCTACGTCGCCTGCCCCATGCGCCACGCCGTCACCATGGACGGCGCGGACACCGGCGCGCCCGGCCACGTCGAGTACGCCTGGAAGTCCCACGGCCGCTGGCACCAGCTGTCGGCCCGGACGCTCGGCGCACCGGCCCAGAGCGAGCCCGGCTCCCAGGAGGAGTTCATCACCGAGCACTACTGGGCTACACCGCCCAGCGCGACGGCGGCTGCGCCGAGTACCGCGTGGAGCACCCGCGCTGGAGCGTCTGGCGCGCCCAGGAGACCGCCTTCGACTGCGACATCGCCCGCTTCTACGGCCCCGCCTTCGCCGGGTGCCTCCAGGGCTCGCCCCACTCCGCCTTCGTGGCCACCGGCTCCGAAGTGGCCGTCTTTCCAGGAAATGAACTCCCGCCCTTGCCAAGCCCGTAAAAATCAATATTCTCAAACCCGAAATTGATTTTCTGAATCCCATGACGACTCCCAAGCCCACCTGGCCCCTGCCCACCCGCTGCCCCGTCTGTGGAGGCGGCACCGTCATCGAACGGGTCCGCTGCGACGGGTGCGCGTCCGCGGTGGAGGGGCGCTTCACGACGGGCTGGGTGCAGCAGCTGTCGCCGGAGCAGCTCGCGTTCGTGCGCGTGTTCATCGCGTGCCGGGGGAAGATCAAGGACGTGGAGCAGGCCCTGGGCCTCTCCTATCCGACGGTGGTGTCGCGGCTGGACGACGTGGTGGAGGCCCTGGGCCAGGCGCCCGGAGCGGCCCCACCGCCGCCCGCGCCTCCTCCTCCCCGCGAGCGCGGCTCCCCGCGCCGGGCGCAGATCCTCGATGACCTCGCGGCCGGGCTCATCGACGCGGACGAGGCCGCTCAACGTCTCAAGAAGGCACGGGAGTAACCACCATGATGGACCCTGAAGCCACGCCGTCCTCCGACGCCTCGCCGTCCTCGCGCGACGGCTCCCAGCGCCACGCGATTCCGTGGGGACAGCACGCGGAGCTGGAGCTGCACGCGCACGCCGCCATGCTCGTCGTTTCGCCGCTGCCGGAGGGCGAGAAGCCCTACCTGGTGACGCACGGCCGGGTGGAGGCGCGCATCCAGGAGCACGGCCGGGTGACGAAGGTGGAGCTGATGCCGCGCGAGGCGGGCTTCCTGTCGCTGTTCTGGCGCCAGGGCGGGCAGGCGGAGCTGTTCGTGCCGCCGGACGTGAAGGCGAAGCTCCAGCTGGACGCGGGCGCCGTTCGCATCGCGGGGTTGAAGGACTGTGAGCTGGAGCTGAACACCGACGCGGGCACGGCGAGCCTGCGCGACGTGCACGGCAAGCTGGCCCTGCGCACGGGCGCGGGCCGCATCATCGGAGAGCGCGTGGGCGGCACCTTCCACGT
This sequence comes from Corallococcus sp. 4LFB, assembly GCF_046520365.1. Classification (NCBI taxonomy): domain Bacteria; kingdom Pseudomonadati; phylum Myxococcota; class Myxococcia; order Myxococcales; family Myxococcaceae; genus Corallococcus; species Corallococcus sp. 4LFB. The sequence goes on along the minus strand of NZ_JBKGHJ010000285.1, from coordinate 3,364 downwards.
CCACGCCGCCGCGGGCGCGGTGAAGCTGGACGTGGACGCGCTGGACGTGGGCGAGCACCGCATCGGGACGCAGGTGGGCGCGGTGGAGCTGCGCCTGGTGTCCGGGCTGGACCTGAACATCTCCGCCCATACGTCGCTGGGCTCCACGCAGACGCGCTACCCGTCCAACCCCCAGGCGGCCACGACGCTCCTCTTGGAGACGGAGCTGGGCTCGGTGCGCGTGCGCGAGTCGGGCCGCTCGCGCCAGGAGGAGGCCGAGTGCTGGGAGGAGGACTCGCTGCGCTGGCAGCGTCAGGCGGAGCGCTGGCAGCGCGCGCGGAGCGCCACGCGAACCAGTGGGCCCACGCGTGGGCGAACTCGTGGGGCGCGCCGTCCTGGTCCCATCACGGCGCCCCGCACCAACGCCCGCAGCCCCCCGCGCCGCCCCCGCCCCCGCAGTCCCGGGGCATCCCCGACGACGAGATGCGCCGCGTGCTGGACCTGGTGGAAGCCGGCAAGCTCAGCGCGGAGGACGCCCAGAAGCTGCTCAAGGCCATGCAGCGTTAGGGCTGCTTCAGGCGCCCTGGGTGAGGAAGCGGAAGGGCCTCACGCAGTCCTCGCGGGTGCACCGGAAGAGGTAGCCCCGGCCGTTGTCGCCGAAGTCCAGGCCGAAGGGCATCGCGGCCAGCTGCGCGACGAAGCGCATGGGCGCGTCACAGCACTCCGGCGTCGCCTCGCCGTTGAGCCAGCCGGGCACGCCGCCCACCTTGCTCTCCGGCGCCTCCTCCTGCGCGCGGTCCAGCGCCCTGAGCTGCTCCTCGGTGGCCTCGTTGACGTCCACCGACAGGGCCTCGGTGTCCTCGGTGGCGGGCTCGAAGCCGAGCGTCCATTCCGCGTACGGCTTCACCGGCCCCGGCGGCGCGCTCACGGACGGCGTGCCCGCCTTCACCGGCACCGCCGCATTGGCGCCCTCCTCCGGGTCCCAGCGGAAGCAGGCCGTGTCGGGGTTCTCGCACTGGAAGACGTGGACCGACGCGTGCGGCGCCAGGTCCAGCCGTCCCTCGACGTGCGGCAGCTGGAAGAGGAAGCGCTGCGGCCCGCCGCACATGGCGCAAGCGGGCCACTCCAGGGGTCCCGGCGCCTCGGGCGTGCCCCCCACCTTCATCAGGGGGACACCGGTACGGCCAGGGACGAGCGCCCACAAGGGCGCGAGGGGAGAGGACATGCCTCGGGACTCTAGAAGTCCGCGATGCGGTCGGCCAGCGACGCGTCGTCCACGAAGGGATTGCGGTTCTGCTGGTAGGTCTCGATGACGTCGTTGCGCTTCACTTCCGCCGCGTCCACCTTGTCCAGCGTGTTCCACTGCTTGAGCACCGCCTCGTCGTCCGCGGGGATGTGCTTGTTGTAGACGGTGGAGAAGTAGAACAGCGCGCGCGCCACGTTGCCCTTGTGCTCGTCGGGCGGCTCGAAGACGGTGCGGCCCTTCTCGTCGGTGCCGAACTTCGCGCCGTTCTCCTCCCACTTCACGTTCTTCACCGTGCCGAAGGGCCAGTTGCCCCGGATGGAGTTGGCCTTGCTGTCGGTGGGGAACAGGTGGTGCAGGTCCGCCTTCGCCGCGCCCGTGGCGCCCTTGGACTGGGGCCAGGTGTGCTCGGTGTTCATCACGTTGCTGCTGGGAATCTTGTTCGTCACCACTTCCTTGCCCGTGTAGACGCACTTCACCTTGCCGTCGTGGTTGTCGAGCGTGGTGAAGATGATCTTCCGCGCGCCGTTGTAGCCCAGGTCCTTGTGCTTGCTGACCGCGTCGTGCAGCGCGTTGATCAGCGCCTGGTCCTTCAGCCCGTCGTAGCGGGGATCCGGCGTGGTCGGCGGCACGTCCTCCACCGGCACCTGCGGCGGGGGCACGGGCGTCGTCGGGGCCTTCTTCGCCGGAGCGCCAGCCTCGAAGGTGGACACCGAGGAGAACGCCTTCGGAGGGCGGGCCGTGGAGGCCGGGGCCGACGAGGAGGCCGTCGAGGTGCGGGACGCGGAGAGCGGGCGGGACGAGATGATCATGACGGCCCTCAGAATTCGAGGTGGGGGATGACCCATTTTCGTCCGGACGGGGTCCGGGTTGCGTGACGCACTGCATTTTCCCTCCGGGCCGGTTGGTTTTTTCGCCCATCCCCGGAAAAGCGGGGCTCATCGCCGGTACCAGGACGGCCCGGGGGCCCGTCGTCCGGGGCCGGGCGGCGCGGCCAGGGGGCGCGCTATGCCTCCGGGTGACGCACGGACCGAGGGGGCTGCATCCATGAAGGTCGTGATTCCGGGTGGCACGGGACAGGTGGGCGCACTGCTGGCGCGGGCGTTCCTCGCGCGGGGGGATGACGTCGTCCTCATCAGCCGGGGAGGCCGGGGCGAGGCGCGCACGGTGTCCTGGGATGGACGCACGCTGGGTGATTGGGCGCGGGAGGTGGACGGCGCCGACGCGGTCATCAACCTGGCGGGGCGCAGCGTGAACTGCCGCTACACGGAGGAGAACCTGCGCCAGATGATGGACTCGCGGGTGGACTCCACGCGGGTGGTGGGACAGGCCATCCAGCGGGCCGCGAAGCCGCCGCGCGTGTGGCTGCAGATGAGCACCGCGACGCTGTACGCGCACCGGCTGGACGCGCCCAACGACGAGGCCACCGGAATCATCGGCGGCAACGAGCCGGACGTGCCGGCGTACTGGAAGCGCAGCATCGACATCGCGCAGGCGTGGGAGCGCACGCTGGCGGAGGCGGACACGCCCCACACGCGCAAGGTGGCGCTGCGCACGGCGATGGTGATGAGCCCGGACAAGGGTGGCATCTTCGACGTGCTCCTGGGCCTGACGCGCCGGGGGCTGGGCGGCCCGGCGGGGAGCGGCCGGCAGTACGTGTCGTGGATCCACGGCCAGGACTTCGTGCGCGCGGTGCGGCTGCTGCTGGAGCGCGACGACCTGGACGGGCCGGTGAACCTGGCCGCACCGAATCCCCTGCCCCAGAAGGAGTTCATGGCGAAGCTGCGCGAGGCGGCGCACGTGAGCGTGGGGCTGCCGGCGGCGAAGTGGATGCTGGAGGTGGGCGCGTTCTTCATGCGCACGGACACGGAGCTGCTGCTCAAGAGCCGCCGCGTGGTGCCCGGGAGGCTGCTGGACGCGGGCTTCACCTTCGAGTACCCCGACTGGGGAACCGCCGTGACGAACCTCGTCGAGCGCTCGCGCGCGGGGGGCGGGCCCGTCCGGAGCTGACCGTGTCCACGAAGAGGTACCGCGTCCATTGGGTTCGGCTGTTCGCGCTGGCGCTCGTCCTGGGCGTGCTGGGCACGGGCGCCTTCACGGCGGTGCGGGGCCTGCGCACGGCGCGCGGGCTGGTGCACCCGG